>NZ_JBEHFR010000012.1:0-73661 GCF_040225635.1 Corynebacterium sp. KPL2830
CCGCGTCCACAAAGTCCCTAGACTCCGAGTCCAAAAAGTAGCTGGACTCCAAGTCCAAAAACCTCATGGACATAACACTATCGGGCTAAGGAGTCCCTGCGCAGCGGGAGAAAGAAGCGCTAGTTCAGTAGCCGAGGTAGGACCTAAACTCACAACGCTTCATATCGACAGCGCACAATTTTCGTTATACGATATTTTCATGCCTGTGAACATCACTCAAGACCAACTCGACAATTGGGTTT
This sequence comes from Corynebacterium sp. KPL2830, assembly GCF_040225635.1. Lineage (NCBI taxonomy): Bacteria > Bacillati > Actinomycetota > Actinomycetes > Mycobacteriales > Corynebacteriaceae > Corynebacterium > Corynebacterium sp. KPL2830. The sequence continues at coordinate 243 of NZ_JBEHFR010000012.1, forward strand.
CCGAAGCAGAAGAAGGCTACGATCCAGAAGTGTTGAAAAAGCGCGGACGTGGACGCCCCGGTCGCGGGGCGGAGCCTGCTCAGGTCGTTGCTGTGCGCCTGACTGCCGATGAACTTAGCGCCCTAGATCGCCTGGCTACGGAAAAGAATCTCACCCGATCCGAGCTTGTCCGCCAAGCAATCAGCGCACTCACGGCGGCATGAGAGCAGCCAAATCTGCCACAAAGCACGGTATCGCAGAAACCGACGGAATCCATGCTGCTTCCTATCCACTGTGGATAGAGCCTCTTGATGATGACCCTAGTCAATGGCGAGAACTCCGCCTCGGTTTTGATACCCATGCTCGACTGCTGGAAACCGTCGTGGTTGTTGCCTCCGACGGGGACGAACTATTAATCCATGTAATGAAAGCCCGACCACACTACAGCAAGCTCATCGAATAACGACGTCCCGATCCTCACCGGTTGAGGCACTCGCCGAGGGGCCCTGTTGGATCCGTGACCAATCCTAGAGACGATTTATTCCCACTTTCGTAGTGCAGGAATCGTTCCGAGGCCTAAACCACAGAATGTGTTGTTTAACCCCAACAAAGATCTAACCCCAGAGCATTACGCTGCTGGGGTTAGCTTTATGCGGGGAATTACCGCGGATAAACGCGTTAGGAAGCTGCGTCCTCCACGCGCTTCTTCAGGGCGCGGAACTGGTCCCACACTTCCTCAGGCACACGGGAACCCAAGAAGTTCAGGTACTCGGCGTTGTCTTGCATATCGCCTTCCCATTCCTTCGGGTCAACGGCGAGTGCGGCGCGAACGTCGTCGACTTCAAAGTCAAGGCCTTCCAAGTCGATGTCCTCGGCGCGGGCGGTGCGTCCGACCACCGTGTCCTCGGCTTCCACGTTGCCTTCGATGCGGTCGATGATCCACTTGAGGACGCGGGAGTTCTCACCAAAGCCCGGCCACAGGAAGCGGCCGTCGTCGCCGCGGCGGAACCAGTTAACCAGGAATACCTCTGGCATGCGGTCGCCGCCCTTTTTGCCCATGTCAATCCAGTGCTGCAAGTAGTCACCGGCGTTGTAGCCCATGAACGGCAGCATGGCCATCGGGTCGTGGCGCAGCGCGCCAACTTCGCCCTCTGCGGCTGCGGTCTGGCCGGAGGACAGCAGTGCACCGATCATGGTGCCGTGGTCCCAGTCGAAGGACTGGGTGACCAGCGGAACCGTGGTCTTGCGGCGGCCGCCGAAGAGGATGGCATCGATCTTGACGCCCTTCCAGTCGTCGTATTCCGGCGCGGCGGTGGGGCACTGGGAAATCGGTACGCAGTAGCGGGAGTTCGGGTGTGCGGCCTTGGTGGACGATGCCGGAGTCCAGTCCTCACCGGTCCAAGAGATGAGGTGCTCTGGTGCCTCCTCGGTCATGTCCTCCCACCAGACGTCGCCGTCATCGGTAAGCGCAACGTTGGTGAACAAGGTATTGCCCGGCTTCATGGTATCCATGGCGATCGGGTTGGAATCGTAGTTGGTGCCAGGGGCAACGCCGAAGAATCCGTTTTCCGGGTTCACAGCGTAAAGGCCGTCCTCGCGCAGGTGCAGCCAGGCGATGTCATCGCCTACGACCTCAGCCTTCCAGCCAGGAATGGTGGGGGTGATCATGGCCAGGTTGGTCTTACCGCACTGGGATGGGAATGCGGCGGCGACGTGGTAGTTCTTTCCTTGAGGGTTGGTCAGCTTCAGGATGAGCATGTGCTCAGCCATCCAGCCTTCTTCCTTAGCCATGACGGACGCGATGCGCAACGCGTAGCACTTCTTGGCCAAGATGGCGTTGCCACCGTAACCGGAACCGTAGGACCAAATCTCCTTGGTCTCTGGGAACTGGGTGATGTACTTATTGTCGTTGCACGGCCAGGCAACGTCTTCTTCGCCTGGCTGCAGCGGGGCGCCGACGGAGTGGAGGGCGTGGACGAAATCGCCGTCCGTACCGATCTTGTCCAGTGCTTCTGCGCCCATGCGGGTCATGATGCGCATGGACAAGACCACATAAGCGGAATCGGTCAACTGCACGCCGAGCTTGGGCTCTGGATCGCTAATCGGGCCCATGCAGAAAGGAACGACGTACATGGTCCGGCCCTTCATGGATCCACGGAAGGCCTCCGTCATTTCTTCCTTCATGGCCTTTGGCGGTGCCCAGTTATTGGTTGGGCCTGCATCTTTTTCCTTCGAGGTGCAGATGAAGGTGCGGGATTCCACGCGGGCAACGTCCGCAGGGTTGGACCGCGCCAAGTAGGAATTCGGGCGCTTTTCCTCATTGAGCTTGATGAGGGTGCCTTTATCGACCAGCTCTGCGGCGAGGCGGTCAGCCTCTTCCTGTGAGCCATCCACAAAAGCCACCTCGTCCGGCTGGAAAAGCTCAACGCTTTCATTAATCCAATCGATCAGTTCTTGATTGTCTGTAGGCAGCTCTCCAACGAGGCCCTGAATGGTGGCGGTCATGAAAAATTCTCCTCTGGATAGGATGTGAAAATCGGGGCATATCACGGCCCAACTTTGCCTTCCGCCTCCAGATTAACCGGCAAAGACAAAATATTGGTCACATTAAGTGTCATTTTTCCCACTCCGGTTATATCCACCGCCGTGAGCGGACATTTACCGAGCACACTGTGGATAATTGTGATATCAAGCGTGATTTTCTCCACACCATTTCGGGGGTATTAAAGTTTCCTATTTACCCATTCTATGCCACAAAGAACCACCCCCGCAGAATCCACCAGTTATCCTCCCTCCCCCCATACGGTGGGGAAAATACCCGGCGCGGCATATTGCTTGCCATGCCTGGACAGGGAAAAATAGGGCGCAATGAATAGCACGGATAATTCTCAAAACACCCCTGCCGGAGAAATGCCGCCGGGCCGCCCGCCGCAAACGGACTTCAATACGGTCTTTGATAATGACCTGGACTACCCGCGCCTGGGCAATGTCACCTTCCGCCGCGGCACGCTCACGGATAACCAGCACCAGCTTTTTGAGCAACGCTGGCCCGAGCTGGGCCGCGTCTTAAGCGATGAGCTTATCGATGTCGATGAGTGGTTCGGCCGCACCGGCGCCAAGACCATCGTGGAAATCGGCTCCGGCACCGGTACCTCCACCGCGGCCATGGCACCGCTGGAGCAAGACACCAATATCATCGCGGTAGAGCTCTATAAGCCTGGCTTGGCCAAGCTCATGGGGCAGGTGGAGCGCGAGGGCATCGATAATATCCGCATGATCCGCGGAGATGGCGTGGAGGTCATGGTGCGCATGATTGCCCCGGAATCCCTGGACGGCATCCGCGTCTTTTTCCCGGACCCCTGGCCCAAGGCGCGCCACCACAAGCGCCGCATCATCCAATCTGGCACGCTCAACCTCTTTGCCTCCCGATTAAAGAAGGGTGGCGTCCTGCACGTTGCGACCGATCACGCCGGTTATGCCGAATGGATAGATGAGCTCGTGCACGTTGAGCCCAGCCTGGAGTACAAGGGCTGGCCGTGGCCGGGTTGCCCGCAATTGGTGGATCGCCAGAACATCACCAAGTTTGAGGGCAAGGGCCTAGATAAAGAACACGTCATTACTGAATATCTGTGGGAGAAGAAGTAAATGAGCACCTATCTACTGGTGTGGGACGCACCCAATATGGATATGGGGCTCGGCTCGCTGCTCGGCGGGCGCCCCACCGCGGCACACCGCCCGCGTTTTGATGCCATCGGCCGGTGGCTGGTCTACCGCGCGGTGGATGTCGATGCGGATCCGCAGGCCGCAGTATTTACCAATGTCTCCCCCGGTGGCGCCGATGTGATTCGCCCGTGGGTAGAGGCCATCCGCAACGTGGGCTTTGGCGTCTTTGCCAAGCCGAAGATCCACGAGGATGATGACGTGGATCCGGATATGATCGACCACATTGAAAAACTGCGCGATGATCTCGCCGGCGTCGTGGTGGCCTCTGCCGATGGTCAGAACTTTCAGCCCTTGTTAGAAGAGCTCATTGATGAGGGCCTGCCTGTTACCGTCCTGGGTTTCCACGAACATGCCTCTTGGGCCGTGGGCCACCCCGAGATCGAGTTCGTTGACTTAGAAGATATTGACGGCGTCTTCCGCGAGCCGCTGCCCCGCGTCAACCTGGATAACCTGCCTGAAGGTGGTGCATGGCTCCAGCCATTCCGCCCGCTGGCTGCGCTACTAAATAATAGCTAGGAGGCTTACCCCACATGTTTGAAAAATGGGGACGATTTTCCTACGCGCACCGCAAGGTCATTCCCATCGTCATCCTCGGTGCCATCCTTGCCCTCTTCGTAGGCTTTGGAACCCAGCTCGAGGAACGCATGAGCCAGGAGGGCTGGGAGGACCCGAAGGCGGCATCGACAAGCGCGGCGCAAATCGAACAAGAAACGTTCGGCCGCGATAATTCCGGCGACGTGATTTTGCTCTTTAGCTCGCCCGATGAGAACTTCGATGCCGCCAAGGAGCACTTGGCGCAGCTCAAAGAGGATTACCCGGACCAGATTGACTCTGTCACCAGCTATTTCGATAGCAAAAATCCCAACCTGGTCAATGATGATCACTCGCTAGCCTTTGCCGCCATTGGGCTCAAGAGCGATGACGAACAAACGCTGAAGGATTTCCGCGCCATCGAGGGTGCGCTGACGGATACCTCCGCGCCGGTCGAGGTTGCCGGCGCCACGGCCGTGGCAGACGCACTCGATGAAGGCATGGCAGAAGATATTGCGCGCGCGGAAAAGGCCGCGCTCCCGCTCGTTGGCCTGCTGCTTCTGGTGGTCTTTGGTTCCGTAGTGGCGGCGTTCATGCCGCTTATCGTCGGTGGCCTATCCATCCTGGGCTCGCTGGGCATTTTGGCCGTCCTGGCCGGTTTCCTGCAGGTCAACGTCTTTGCCCAGGCAGTGGTCACGCTGCTGGGGCTGGGCCTGGCCATCGATTACGGCCTATTTATGGTCTCCCGCTTCCGCGAGGAACTGAACAAGGGAAGCTCCACCAAGGATGCCGTGGCCACCACCACCGCCACCGCCGGGCAGACCGTGGTCTTTTCCGCGGCGATGGTCGCCGTCGCGCTCTCTGGGCTCTTCCTCTTCCCCCAGGCCTTCTTGAAGTCCGTTGCCTATGGCTCGATTTCCGCCGTCGGCCTGGCGGCCCTTTTGTCCGTCACCGTCTTGCCGGCCCTGTTTGGCATGCTCGGGCCCAAGATCGACCTGTGGTCGGTACGCCGTACCTCCCGCACGGCCCGCACCATTCAGGACACCTGGTGGTACAAGCTGCCGCGCTGGGCCATGCGCCGCGCCAAGGGCCTGACCCTGGCCATCTGTGGCCTGCTCATTGCGCTCGCACTGCCGATCATGAGCATCACCTTCGGCGGCATCAACGAGACCTACCTGCCACCCAACCACGACACCCGCGTGGCGCAGGATACCTTCAACGACGAGTTCCCTGCCTTCCGCACCGAGCCGGTCAAGCTCGTGGTGGAAGGCGCCACCAACGAGCAGCTTGTCGATGTCGTCATGCAAGTCCGCGGCCTCGACGGCCTTACCGAGCCCATGGGGCCATCGACCGCCACCAAGGACGGAACCACGGTCCTTTCGGCCGGCATTAAGGACCGCGAGGACTACGCGCGGATCGTCCACGAGCTCGAGGACGTCAAAGCGCCCGAGGGCGTGAACCTGTATGTCGGCGGCACGCCAGCCATGGAGGTGGAATCGCTCGATGCGCTCTTCCACAAGCTGCCGTGGATGGCGCTGTACGTCGTCCTCGCCACCTTCATCCTCATGGCATTAGTCTTTGGCTCCTTCGTGCTGCCGATTAAGGCCATTGTCATGACGCTTCTGACCTTGGGTGCCACCCTGGGCATCCTGACGCTCATGTTCGTCATCGGCGTGGGCTCTGGCGCGCTGAACTTCTCGCCCGGCCCGCTGATGAGCCCCATTCTGGTGCTGATCATCGCCATCATTTATGGACTGTCCACCGACTACGAGGTCTTTTTGGTCTCCCGCATGGTGGAGGCGCGGCGGCGCGGCGATTCCACGGATGAGGCCATCGCCGCAGGCACCGCGCATACCGGCGGCATCATCACAGCGGCGGCCCTGATTATGATCGTGGTGGCGGGCGCGTTCGGCTTCTCCGATATCGTGATGATGAAATACATCGCGTACGGCATGATTTTTGCGCTGCTTATCGATGCCACCATTGTCCGCATGCTCCTCGTACCCGCCGTTATGCACCTGCTGCGCGAGGATAACTGGTGGGCGCCTAGCTGGTTGCACCACTTGACCACTAGGCTTTCTGGTAGTACCACCCGCCGTGGGAAGACCATTCCCTTCAGTGAGTTAAAGCGGCGCCTTGAAGGAGATAAATAATTGAAAAATTGGCTGCAAGTCATCGCCTCGCTCGTCATCCTGGCCATCCTCATCTATGTCTTCCGCGATGAGCTGGACTTTTTAAGCGAAGGCTTCTCCCGGCTCTCCCACGCCGAACCAGGGCCGGTAACGCTCGTGGTCGTTGCCTCTATCCTCTCCGTCGTGGCGATGGGTGAGGTCATGCGCCTGCTTATCCGGGCCGGTGGCGTGGAGGTGGAAGCGACGGAAACCGCCGCCCTTACCTTTGCATCCAATTCTTGGTCCACCACGATGCCCGCAGGCCCAGCCTTTTCTGCCATTTTGACCTTCCACGTGCAGCGCACCTGGGGCGCCTCGGTGGTCCTGTGCGGCTGGTTCTTTGTGCTGTCATCGGCCATTTCCACCCTGTGGCTGGTGCTTATTGGGCTCGGCGGCGTGCTCTTCCTCAATGCCGATATGGCCCTGTGGTCCCTCATCGGCACATTGGCAGCGATGCTGGCGCTCTCCGGCGGGCTCTTCTGGCTAAGCAACCACCCCGAAACGCTCGAGCGCTGGGTAAAAAAGCAGCGGCTGATAAAGGGTTCCAAGCGCGAAGCACTGCTCGAGCACGTAGAGAGCCTCAAGGAAGTGCACCTCACCCGCCGGCAATTCGCCTGGGCGTCGTTCTACTCCTTGGCCAACCGGCTCATTGACATGGTCGCGCTCTGGGGCTGCGTCTGGGCCGTGACCGGCCAAATGCCCACGACCGACTCGGCCGATAACACCACCACCATCGCCGGCGTCGCGCTGGCTTATCTCACCGCCAAGCTGGCCGGCTCCGCCCAGGTCACTCCGGCGGGTCTCGGCACGGTGGAAGCGGCGATCATCGCCACGCTCGTGGCCACGGGCATGACCGCAGTCGATGCCACCAGCACGGCGATCATCTACCGCCTTATCTCTTTTGCCTTCATCACCGCTATTGGCTGGATCATTTACTTCTGGCACTATGCCCGCAAGGGCATTACCTACGCCGCGCTATCCCGTAAAGAAAAAGAAAAGGAAACCGTATGACTTCCACGCGTATCGCTCCGCTCATTGACATCATCGCCTTGATGATTTTCGCCATCGCCGCCCGCCTCGCCCACGGCGGATTGAGCTTTTCCAGCTGGGTCGATGCCTTCTGGCCTTGGGCGGTAGGCGCGCTCATCGGCTGGGCCATCATCCTCGCCACAAAGGTCCAGGGCAAGTGGAAAGAGGGCGTTGTAGTCTGGCTGTCTGCCATCATCGGCGGCATGGCCCTGTGGATCATGGTCAATGGCCGCCTGCCCCATTGGAGCTTCCTCATCGTTGCGACCGTGATGTCCGCCCTGTTCTTCTTTGGCTGGCGGCTATTTGCCCGTAAATAAATACGCCCATCCCATGGGAAAGACGCTTTCCCTAGGGCACACATCAGTCAAATTCAATCATCAGTTTTTGGCTTTGCGCTGTCCACCTCGCCTCTTGTAGGGGTGATCGGCTCAAAATAACATTTCAAACTAATAGTACGGGAAAAGCTTTTAGTGAATAATTGCCCGTATCCGAACACAGAATTTCAAAATCGGATACCGCTCAATTATCCCTACAAGAAGTTGAAAGGCTCCCGTAGTGAAAGCTGCAACCCGTAACTATCTAGCGCTTGTGGCCTCAGGGGTTCTCATCACTGCCGCTAGCCCTGTCGCCGGGGCTATCGATTCTGTCGAATCGGCTCCACCGATTGAAGAGAATTCAGAGCTTCCAGAATCCGCTTTTATTGACGAAGCCCTTAAAGGCTCAGCCCCGGCCAAGAATTCACAAGAGGCGGCGTCAATCGCCGAAGAATCCTCCACACTACCTCCCCTTTCATCAGGGCTGTTGGGTTCAGGTGACCATATTGGAGACCAATACACTGCTTTCTATCATGATCCGGTAGACCTCGATTTTTCGGAGCCAGGACAGCTCTTCCGAACAGAATCTGTGCGCAATCCCAAAAACCCACTTGGCATCAACAACGTTGGCCCTTATAAGGCAGAACGCATGCTCTATTCATCCACCAACCACTCCGGAGAAAAGATCCAAGTAAGCGGGATGGTCATTGAGCCTAAAACCGAGTGGGACGGAGAGGGCCCACGCCCTGTCGTGGCATTTGCGCCGGGTACTCATGGTTTAGCGGACCGTTGTGCCGCCTCCCGTAAAATTGCAGACGGGGTAGGAGACTACGAGCAGTTCTATTTCCATCAGTACCTTAAAAAGGGCTATGCCGTAGTACTCACCGACTATGAGGGGCTTGGCACCCCTGGCATGCACACGTACATGGATCGCGCATCCCAAGGACACACGGTCCTCGATAGCATTCGAGCTGCGCAGCAGCTGGATGGCTGGGACATTAACGAATCCAACCCAGTATTTATCAATGGCTATTCCCAAGGCGGAGGAGCCGCTGCCGCTGCCGCCGAGCTATATGACGACTATGCTCCGGAGCTCAACATCAAGCTTGCGACTATTGGTGCTGCCCCAACAGATCTAACGTTGTTGCCTTCTGCCCTCGATGGATCATTGTATTTCCTCTTCGAGGCGTATGCCCTTTTGGGACTAAGCAACTCCTATGGCGAGGATCTGTACTCGCATCTCAATGACAGGGGCACACGAAAGCTACAGGATGCGACGAATACCTGCACCATGGGGCTTCTTAAAACCGCCGGCACTACCGTGGAGCGGATCAGCAACGATGGCAGGAACGTGCAGGACTTTATTGACAGCGAGCCTTTCCAATCGATACTGGCAGAGCAGCATATTGGCTACGATGCACCCGCTATTCCAGTCGTCATCACGCATGGCCGCGGTGACGACGTTATTCCGTTTTCTACCGCTGAAAAGCTCGTCGATGAATGGACTGAGCGCGGCGCCGATGTCACTTTCATCCCCAATAACGCCCACACTCACCCGACCGGCACCATCCCGCACATCATCGAATCAGTAAAGGCGATCGACGCCGCCCTACAGCACGAGAAGGGAAGCCAGTAAATACTTGCTCTCCCCCTACACCATGTAAAAAGGCTCCGAGGCGAACAAGCCTCGGAGCCTTAAATATGTGCGAAATATTCTCAGCTTAGAACGGCACGTTGATTGGCAGGCCCGCTACGAACTGGTTGTACGCCCAGTAAGCGTAGCCAATGATCTCACCAATCAGGTCGAGAGCGTAGAGCAAATTAAACAAGGGATTCTCCTTCAGCTGTCACGAAACTCTTATTTAGGTATCGCGACGCCGTAGCACCGCGTTACATCGGCGCAATATTGTGCTTTTTGGGCAGGTCATGCGCCGTCTTCGTGGCCAATTGCCGCAGCGCCTGGCGCAGGGCAATGCGCGATTGATTCGGCTGAATCATGGCATCGAGGTAGCCGCGCTCCGCTGCCACGTAGGGCGCAGTCATGGTCTCATCGTAGAAGTCCATGAACATCTTCTTGGTCGTCTCGCGCTGCTCTGGGGTCTCGGCGGCCTCGAGCTGCTTGCCTGCGATCATGACCACGGCGGCGGCCGCGCCCATGACGGCGATCTGCGCGGTAGGCCACGCCAAATTAATATCGCCGCTTAAGTTCTTCGACCCCATGACGGCATAGGCGCCGCCGTAGGCCTTGCGCACGATGAGCGAGACCTTTGGCACGGTCGCCTCCACGACCGCGAAGGCAAACTTCGCACCGCGGTGAATCAGGCCCACCTTCTCTTGCTCCACGCCCGGCAGGTAGCCCGGCGTATCGACGACGAAGACGAGCGGAACGTTATAGGCATCGCAGATGCGGATAAATCGCGCGCCCTTATCGGCGGCATCGGCATCGATGCAGCCGGCCAAGTGCATGGGGTTATTGGCCACAAAGCCCACCGTTTTGCCGTCGATGCGGCCAAAGGCGGTGATCATATTCGGCGCGAAGTTTTCTTGGATTTCGATGAGCTCATCGTCATCGCCAAGCTGGGTGAGCAAATCCATCATGTCGTAGCCGGCGTTGGTGTCATCCGGCATGAAGGAATCTAGATCCTCGTCTTCGGTGATTTCGGCATCGGAAGGAGCGGGGAAGGTCGGCGACTCGTCAAAGCAGGTCAGCGGCAGGTGATCCAAAATATCGCGCACCATGTCAAAGGCGTCTTCCTCAGAATCCACCACGGCAGAGACGTTGCCGTTGAGCTCCTGCTGGCGGGCACCGCCGAGTTCAGCGGAGGTGACGTCTTCACCGGTCACCTCACGGATGACGTTGGGGCCGGTGACATACATTTCCGCTTCCTCATCCACGGCGATGACAAAGTCAGTGGTGACCGGCGCGTAGACCGCGCCACCTGCGGATTTCCCCATCATGATGGAAATCTGCGGGCTGCGGCCAGAAAGCGGCAGCTGGCGGCGGGCAATTTCGGAGTACATGGCCAGCGAGGTCACCGCGTCTTGGATGCGGGCGCCACCGGAATCTTGGATGCCGATGACCGGGCAGCCAATCTTGATGGCCATATCCATGATCTCGGTGACCTTCTTACCAAAGGTGACACCCACGGAACCGCCGTAGACTGTCTTATCGTGGGCATAAATACACACGGGGCGGCCGGAAACGCGGCCGTAGCCCGTGACCACGCCATCGGAATAGATGGCCTCCGGGTCACCCGGGGTCTTGCCCAAGGAGCCGGTTTCGACGAAGGAACCTTCATCCAAGAGCTCGTTGATGCGCTGGCGAGGAGTGGTACGGCCTGCCTCGTCGCGGCGTGTGCGGGAACGCTTGCTGCCTGGATCTTGCGCTTCTTCTAGGCGCTTGCGCAGGTCAGCGAGTTTCTCAGCGGTTGTTTGCTTGGCCGCCACGTATCTTCTCCTCGATCCAATCATTCATATGCTTGCCCACGGTGCCAATGGCTGGCTCGTCCGGCACTGCCAAGTGATCGCCGGGCAGCTGCACAATATCTAGATCCTTAACGATAACGCCCCAGCCGCCATCCGGATCAACCTCAGCGTAGCGCGGCTCCAGCTCGATCGCACCGTCATGCATCCGCTCGGAGCGGAAAAGCAGCACGGGAACGTTGACATCGGCCCAGCGGTGGAAATCGATCTTGGCCAAAATCTGGTTATCCACGAAGGACGCGCGCTGGTGCTCCAGGACGCCGGCGGATAGGCCGTGTTCGGAGGCATCCGTCGTGGCCAAGAATTCCGCCAGCATGGTCATCAAGGCATCCTCGCCCATGGTTTCCAACATCTCGTACGGCGGCTCGAAGTCCAGGCCATAGGTCTTCTTGGCAAAGGCAGCGTAGCGCTCCCACCGGGCGCGGGTTTCTTCCGGCGTATCCGGTGCCGGGTGGGAGGGCTGCGTGGTATCGAGCAAGGAAATGAAGGCGACCTCGGTGCTCTCCTCCCCGCGCTTGCTGCGCTCTGCCAGCTGGTAGGCCACCTCATAGGCCAAGGCGCCACCGAAGGACCAACCGCCAAGGACGACCTTGCGGCCGCGCGCATAGCGAACGATGTCCTCGATATAGGCGGCGGCGCGCTCTTCTAAGGAGCCTTCAATCCTTTCGACGCCGTAAACGGCGACGTCAGTTGGCAGCCGACGGGTCAGCGGCTGGTAGACCACCGTGGTTCCACCGGCCGGGTGGAACATGAATACGGCTGGCCCATCGGCCTCGCGCAGGACGCGAATATTGCCTTCCACCTCGGTTTCAAGCCCCTCGCGGACCAGGTCAGCCAAGGTTTCCAGCGCCTCGGCGTCGAGGACCTGCTGCGCGGTGACGTCGATGTGGGCGCGCTCGCGCAAGCGCTCGGCGATCTGTGTGGCCACTTCTGCAGAGATTTCCGGAAGCGGCGAGGTCACGCCCGCCGGGGCCTTGCTGGTAATGCTTGCCCAAGTGCCAAAGACCATGCGCTCAGAGGCATCGCGCGGGGCGACGCCGACGCCCTGCTCTGAGTCTTGGGTGGTGTCGTCTGCTGCGGCCGCGGGCTCTGTAGCTGTCGGTGCAGCTTCGGCGCTAGCGTCACTATTATCAAAGCGGCCGCCGGCAACGGCCTCCTCAACCATGGTGATGACGTCTGCCAAGGAGGCATCGCGAAGCGCCTGCACCTGCAGCGGTGGAATCTGGAAGTCATTTTCCACGCGGTTTTTAATTCGCATGCCCATTAAGGAATCGAGGCCCAGGTCAATCAGCGGCAGCTCGCGCGGCAGATCCGAGACGTCATAGCCCATGGATTCGGACACGATAAGCGCCAGGCGGTCCTCGACGGTCTCTTGGCGCGGATCCCAGCGCACCGCGTCTACATCCGCGTCATCGGCAGTCGGCTCCGGGGCGGCGCTGCCCTCTGGCACCGCTGCGACCCCAGGGATCGCACCCGCGCCCAAGTCCAAGCCGGAGGCAAAACCTTCCGCCAAGAGCTCAGTCCGGGTCTCCTGCACGCTGTAGACGGCGATGGACATGCCGCCGATGGACGTGGTGACCACGGTGGTAATTTCCCCGTATGGCGGGAGATCGCGGTGTTCCTCCGCGGCCACGATGTGTGCCCCAGGCTGCACCGCTTCTGCGGCGGCCTCCACGATAGCCAGCGCGGACGGGGCTTGGTCGGCGTTGGTGGAAAAGGCCACCTTGCCCTCCGGCAGGTTCACGCGGGTACCGGGCAGGCCGGATACCCCGGCCGAAGGCCGCGCATTGGTCCAGAAACGCTGGCGGTTGAACTGCGTGTACGGCGCTTCCGCCTGCGCGCCCGAGCCCACTACGGCGGCGAAATTCACCGGGTTTCCGGTTACGTAGAGCTTGCTCAATAGATCCAACAAGGACTCGGTGGGATCCACCTTGCGCTTTAGGCTATACAGCAATTGCGCATCTGCCTTGCCCACGGCAAACGCGGTAGACATAAGCCCCATGAGCGCCACCGGGTTCGGCGAAATCTCCACCAGCTGGGTGTGGCCTGCGGCAAAGGCCTGTTCCGTAGCGTCCTGCAGATACACCGGGTAGCGGGTCATGCGCAGCCAGTAATCCTCATCGTGGACGGTGGCGCCGGGGCGGTAGACCTCGCCCTTATCCACGGAGGAAAAGAGCGTCGTGTGCAGCGGGCGGGCCTCCATGCCGGCGATGGCAGCTTCGAGCTCGCCCAAGATCGGATCGACGGCGGAGGTGTGCCCCGCCGCCTTCACGTTGAGGGCGCGGGCGAATTTTCCTTCCCCATCGAGTTTTTCCACCAGGTCCAGTACCGCCTGGCGCGGCCCGCCCACGGTGGTCATGCCGGGCCCGGTATAGACGGCTGGTTCGATGGCTGCATCGAGGGCGGCGATGTCCTCGGCGGACAGCTCGACGACGGCCATGGCGCCTTGGTCGGCCTCGCTAAGCGATGCTTCTCCCTCACCCATCAAGCGCGCGCGGTGGCAGGCAATAATCATCGCATCCCGCGCGGAAATGCCGCCCGCAGCATAGGCCGCGGCGATTTCACCCATGGACATGCCCATAACGCCCGCCGGGCGCACGCCGAAGGAGGCCAATAGGTCCGTCAGCGCGATCTGGATGGCGGTGATGGCAACCTGCGCCGTTTCCGTGTCATAGGTTTGGGAATCGTCCTCAACGATATCCAGGATCGACCAGCCGGACTCGAAATCGACGATAGCGTCGAGTTCTTTCAGCCGCGCGCTAAACAGCGGCGAGAGGGCGATCATGTCCTTCGCCATCTTGCGGTGCTGGGAACCAAAGCCTGAATACACGAAGACCGGACCTTGCACGTGCGGGGAATCCGCCGCGGCAATGCCGACAGACACCTTGCCCTCGGCCACCTGGCGCAGGCGCTTAATGGCATCTTCAGTGGAGCTGGCCATGACGACGGCGCGCGAGCGCGCGTGGTTGCGGCGCGCGACCGTGCGCGCTACATCGGCCAAGTCTGGTTGTTCTGCCTCGAGGAAATCCGCGAGCAGGCCTGCCGCACGCGCGCGGCGGGAGGGCAAGAGGCCGGAGACCGGCAGCGCCACCGTGTCGGTGGATAGCTGCGGCTCGGTGGTACGCGGGGTGCCCTGGTAATCCGTCAAGACGACGTGGGCATTCGTGCCACCAAAGCCAAAACCCGATACGCCGGCCACCTTTTTCCCGGAGTATTCCGGCCACTCGCGCGGGTCTTCAACGACCTCGAGGCGCTCGGCCACGAAATCGATATAGCGGTTCGGACCAGCGTAATTGATATTTGCCGGGATGATATCGTGCCGCATGGCCTCGATGACCTTGATGAGACCCACGACGCCCGCGGCGGATTCGGAGTGGCCGATATTGGTCTTGGCAGAGCCCAAGAGCACAGGCGATTCAATCCCGCGCCCAGCGCCCAGCACGCGACCGAGCGCGCTGGCCTCGATGGGATCGCCCAAGATGGTGCCCGTACCGTGGGCCTCCACATAATCCACGTCCTCGGGCGCCACGCCCGCATCCGCGTAGGCGCGGCGCAGCACGTCTTCTTGCGCTTCTGGGTTAGGCGCGGTCAGGCCATTCGAATGTCCATCAGAGTTGACGGCAGAACCCTTGAGGACGGCTAGGATTTCATCGCCATCATCCTCCGCGTCCTGTAGGCGCTTGAGCACCAGCACGCCGGCGGCATCGGCACGCACGATGCCATCGGCGTCATCAGAAAAAGCATGAATGGCGCTGGTAGGAGAGGTCACGCCGAGCTCCGAAAAGGCGGTGGAGGCGTGCGGAGCGGCCAAGATATTCACGCCACCCGCCAGCGCTACATCGGCGGCGCCGGTGCGCAGATCCTTGATCGCATGGTCAACCGCAACCAAGGAAGACGAGCAGGCCGTGTCCACATTGATGGACGGGCCGCGGAAATCCAGGGCATAGGAAATGCGGTTAGCAACGACCGCCGAGGAATTACCCGTGAGCGCATAAGGGTGCATCTCCGTGGGATCGGCCGTAATCAGCATGCCGTAATCATTATTGGTCGAGCCCATGTACACGCCCGTGTGCGTGCCGCGCAGCTCATTGGCGGGAAGGCCCGCGTTCTCCAGCGCGTGCCATACCAACTCAAGCAGGATGCGCTGCTGCGGATCCATGTTCGCGGCCTCCAGCGGCGATAGGCCAAAGAACTCCGCATCGAAGGATGCAACATCGTCGATATAACCGCCGTCGGTATTTTGCTGCGCGATCTTCTCGCTCATTACCGGATCCGCGCTGTACTCAGACCACCGCCCCACCGGCAGCGGCCCCGTGCCCGCGCGCGATTCCGCGAGCATGGTCCAAAATTCCGGCACATCTTTAGCGCCTGGGAAACGTCCGGACAAGCCGATAACCGCAATATCAGAACCCTGCGCGGCGCGAGTTGTGCGCTGCACGCGCGGGGCATCGTCGCGCCGGCCCGCGGGCTCAGTAAGCAGGCGATTGGCTAGGAGCTCAATCGTGGGATACTCATACGCCACCGTGGCATCGAGCCGCGTGCCTAAAAGATTTTCTAATTCACCCGACAGCACCACGGCATCTCGAGAGGAAAGACCATAGTTTTCCAGTGGGGTGGAATCTAAAATCTCTGTGGCGGCAACGCCCGTGGCCTGGGATACCCAGTCACGCAGCCATGCACGAAGTTGCTCGATGGTCATAAACCGTCTTTCCTAGTGGGGTTAATAGAACGACAAATACCTATATCGCTCTATTTTGTCACCTCGTTAACTTAACGTCCGAATCCGGCTTTAAGCTTGGTAGTCCTTTTTTGCTGCGCGGCGGGCAATCTTGTGCGAGGAGGTGCGCTTGATTTCGCCCGGTGCCTTCCACACGATATCGCTCGGGGTAATGCCGTGATTCTTAGTTACGGCCGTGCGAATGGCCTCGCCAGCGGCGGCGTCGCCGGACGGATCCGCGTCATCGGCGCGCTCCACCAAGAGCACCAAGGACTCTGAGTTCTCGCCCTCCACGGCAAAGGCGGCGATGGAATCTGGGCGCACGTGCGCGGATGCCTCCTGCACGGTGCCTTCAATGTCTTGCGGGTAGTGGTTGCGCCCAGCGATGACGATGAGATCCTTGAGGCGCCCGGTGATATACAGCTCGTCCTCAATGATGGTGGCGAGATCGCCGGTGGCCATCCACCAGTCGTCTTCTGGCAGGCCATCCTGGATGCGCTCGCCCAGGGTATTGCGGAAGGTAGCCGCGGTTTCTTCCGGGCGGTTGAGATACCCAGTTGCCATATTTTGTCCATGCACCCAGATTTCACCGATGGTGCCCTCTGGGACCTCAGCCTTGGTTTCAGGATCTACGATGGCCAGGTGCTGGAACGAGACGCCCTGGCCATTCGAGGCGAAGGCCACCGTTGCAGCGGACTTTTCTTCAATAACAGCGTGCCCATCCGCCAGTTTTTCGCGGTTGAAGTGGGAAATGACGGGGCGTTTTTCACCCTGCGCGGTAGCAACGATGAGGGTTGCTTCCGCCAAACCATAGGAGGGACGCAGCACGGAACGCTCGACGCTGAAGGTGTCTAAGAATTTCTGCACCGCTGGTTCCGTCACCGGTTCGGAACCAATGAGGATGCCATCAACGTTGGAGAAATCCGCGTCCTTGCCGTAGCGCGCGGCCAATTCCAGGGCAAAATTGGGCACGGCGGTATAGGTATACTTCTCTTCACCCGGCTGGCGGCTGATGCGCTCAACCCACCGGTTGGGATGTTGGATGAAGTCGCGCGGGGTCATCATGTCCAATTCGATGCCCAGAATCGTGGCGAATAACGCCAGGATGATGCCCATATCGTGGTGCATCGGCAGCCACGAGACCACGCGCGGTGGGAACTCTAGGTTTACGGCCCGGAAGATCTGCAGCACATTCACCAAAATCGCGCGGTTGCTGAGCTCCACGCCGGCGGGGGTGCGGGTGGAACCGGAGGTGTACTGCAAGAAGGCGGTGGACTCCACTCCCTCTCCAGCGACCGGCTTCCACGACGCTGCCAAGGAGTCAGGCAGCGCATTGATGGAGATGACGCGCGGGCGCTCCCGCTCGGTGGAGAAATAGGCGCGCACCGCCGCAGCCGATACGCGGTTGGTCAACACGATGGGGGGCTCGCAGTCAGCAAAGACCGCTTTGAGGTGATCCGCATGCCCCGGCTCATTCGGATCATAAAGCGGAATCGGGGTCATTCCCGCATATATCACACCTAAGAAACCAAAGAGGTACTCGGGGGAGTTGCCCGCCAGAATGGCCA
Source organism: Corynebacterium sp. KPL2830 (assembly GCF_040225635.1). NCBI lineage: Bacteria > Bacillati > Actinomycetota > Actinomycetes > Mycobacteriales > Corynebacteriaceae > Corynebacterium > Corynebacterium sp. KPL2830. The sequence continues at coordinate 17,758 of NZ_JBEHFR010000012.1, forward strand.
CGCGGGTACCCGGTTCTGCAACTTGTTGCAGGCGCGCTGCCACCACTTTGATCCGGGTATTGATCTCTTGGCGGCTGAGCTCACGGACGGTGTCTTCCTCACCGTAGAGCCACTGGCGCATGACTATCTGCGAGGTATCCGCGTCTGCTTGGTAGAGGGTCTCGGTCAGGCCTGCCAAGGTGAGCTCTGCGGGGAGGGCGATATTGCCCTCGGCGTCAAAAAACTTCCCCATGAGTTGCTGTAAATCCATCGATTCTCCTTTAGTAAATGCTTTTGTCTTAAAAAATTATCGATGCTGTAGCGCCTCATGGTACACGGCGTCAATGACCTGGTGTGCCCAGTCCACAACCCACTGATTCGCGGTAGTCCCATCAATCACGCCCTCGTTGCTGGCATATTGCGCGTGCACTCCATTGGCCCCGATCAAATCCTTGGCGCGTTCCAGACCATTGCCCACGCCGGTGGGTGCATCACACACGGAGTCATCGGGGGCACAAATCTGGAAGGTCCTATCCGCGAGCTCACCGAAGCCGTGCGGGCGCGCGCCGCGCATAGTCGCTCCGGGCACGATGGGCTGAACGAGTCCGGAGACAGGTTCCAAGGCAATCTCGGCACCGATTCCGCCGAGCTCGTGTCCCGGATTTTGGCCCACGCCGTTTTCACGCCGGCCGTCCGCGATCAACGCCACGCCCGCGATATTCTCTGCGGGGATTGCGCCTTCGCCACCACCAATGTCATCGGCCACATCGCCGGCGATGACCGCGCCTTGAGAAAAACCGCTCAAAATAAACTTGGTCTGCGGGCAGCTATCATGCATGCCGCGCAGCTCCTCATTCATCTTCGCGGTGCCCTCATTGCGGGAATCGTCGTAGCTCATTTCCTCCTGCGCATTGATATTTTTAAATTGCGCAGTATAAGGAAGGGTCCACACCTTTACATCATCCCCGTAGGCCTCCTGCAACGGCTGCGTAATAGACAGCATGAACGAGCGCGGATTGGCAGAAGGGTTGAGGGGATCATCGTCGGCAGCGGATTCCCAGGTACCTGGCGCGGAGATGAACTCCGCACTCGGGCACCAATCCGGCTGGGATTCCTCCGGCGGCTGCCCGGATTCTGGCCCCTCGGGGGAGCTAGGCCCCGCCGAGTCCGAGCTCGTGAGGTAATGCGCAGCCCCCGCGCCGATAACGACGAGGAGAGCGAGGACGGCAACGACGGTTATGATTTTTCGCATGAACTAGTTGTACCCGGAAAACCTCAAAGAAAGCTAGCAAAGAGTTGAACGTGCGTTGTCTTGGAGAAGCTTGGTGAGCTCCTCATAATCCATGTCAGAGCGTTGCTGTTCAATCAGTTGCCCAGCTACCGCAGGAATAGTGATGCCATTGTCACCGCAGGCCCCCTGACCGGCGCCGAGGAGCTGATCTTCTACCCCATCGACATTCACGCCGGCATCCTTCAACGAATCCAAGTACGCAGCCTCTTCCTTGGGCAGCTGCGCGGAGGGGATCTCTGAAATCTCGCGCGCACCGCGATCCTCTGGGGAGTTCACTGAACGGGACCCATTCGTCGGCTCCGCGGATTCCTTGGAACCGTCCTTGGATTCGGATGGCTCCTGCGAGGAGGAAGCGCTGCTGGATGCGGACTCGCTACTACTCGTGGTCGATTCTTCGGAGGTTTTTTCGCGCGACAGCGGCGCCACCGAGGTGTCATTGCCGGAGTCACTATCCACGGTGGCAGAGTCACACCCTGCCAATCCGAGGCATAAGACCGCTCCGACGAGGGCTAATTTACGCATGTTTACTTCTTTTCAGTCTGTACGCGGCCCATGACTTCACTGATCGTCCCGTGCTGGAACTCCTGCTTCAATCCACCAGCTGCGATTTCGGAGTAATCAGAGGTGGGCCAGCCAATCTCGCCTTGCTCCCAGCCCTTCTTACCCCATTCATCCATAATGGCGCCCTTCAAGATGTAGTGCGCGCCGGATTCTGGAGACCAGTAGATGGAGCCATGTTCAAACTCCTGGAAGAAGCCGCCCTCGACCTTCTTCTCACCGTCCGTGGGGAAGCCCAGTGGGGAGTCAGCGCCACCCATGTCCTTGTACTTTTTGCCAATGGCACCAAAGGAGACCTGGTTCTTGCCGTCCGGGTTGCGGGTCAGAATGCCACCTTGGAATTCCTGGACAAGGCCATCGCCCACCTTCTTTACCGGGCCGGTCGGGAACTTCAGATCGCCGCCTTCGTAGCCCTTCTCGCCCCACTTCTTGTACATGTCGCTGGTAATTTCCCAGGCGCCTGTCTCTGGGCTCCAGTAAATGGAACCGTGTTCAAAACGCACGAGGCGTCCCTTGCCATCCATCGTCTTAGTTTCACCGGACTTAGGGAAGCCCAACCAGGAGGTGGGGCCACCGATTTCCGCATAGCGGGCGCCAATACGGCCGTACAGCGCATGCGCACCATTCTCCGGGGACCAGTACGCCGTACCGGTTTCGAAGTCTTGTGCCTTGCCCTTACCGGCAACATCATATTCGTTATTCAGGCAGGAACCGAGTATGCCTTCTTTGGTGGCCTTGGCGATATCGCCTTCGGTATTACAATCCGCACCGCGGTCAGCCTTGTCAAGGTCGAGGGCATCAGCAATGTGCGGCCATGCATTTTGCATCTCAAATTGCCAGTATTCCCAGCTGTGCACGCCGGAGGGCCGGAATTCCACTACTGGTTCCACATTGGCGCGCTTCGCGTAATCCACGAAGGTCTGGGTGGACATCCGAGAGATAACTTCCAGCCCCATGCCGGCCAGACTTGCCTGTCCCTTGGCCACCGAGTCTTCCTGGCCAAAGTCGTCCTTGCCGTTACCAGCAGAGACATAGACCTGCATGTCCTTGAGGTTTTCGATGCCCAGCTTCGGATCGTGGTCGATCCAATCCTGCGAGCCCGGCTCGCCCCACATCTTGCGGGAATCGTAGCCGCCAGCATCGCGCTGCGCAGCCATGATGGCCTGTGGCATGCCACGGGTAGTCATATCGAGGTAGCCGGAGAACGAACCCACGAAATCAAACAAGTGCGGGTTACGCTCCGCCAAGTTGACCGCTGCGGTACCGCCCATGGACAGCCCAGTCACCGCGCGCTTCTGGTTGGAGCGGTATTCATGATCCAAAATTGGGACCAATTCCTTGGTAAGGAAAGTCTCCCACTTGTAGTTCTTCCCTGCATCCGGCTGCTGCCAATCGGAGTAGAAGGAAGATTCGCCACCCACCGGCATGATGAGGTTGACGTTGCGATCCGCATACTGGTTGAGGATATTGGTCTCAATGGTCCAGCCGGACTCGTCATCGCGAGCGCGCAGGCCATCAAGTGCCCATACCTCTGGGAACTTCTTCTCCGGCTGCGAATACCAGTCGCGCGCGAGCTGGATCTGCACCTTCTGCTCGTGATCCGGCATGGCTGCGGACTGGATATAAACCATCAGGTGACGGTTGGACAGGTACTCCACACGGTTGATCTTTACGCCATCCGGCAGCCCCTCCACCTGTGGGTATTCGGTCTCCACTGGGGTACGGGCCGGCGGATCCTTAGGCGCAAAGTGATCAGACAGGCTGCTGCCGTTGCCTGGCTGAGCGGAGCTCATGTCACCAAGAGAGCTTTGGGCAGTGGCATTGGGCAGCAGGGCAAGTCCAACGGCAATGGCGGTCGGCATGGCTGCTACCGCGAGCCCCTTGCGGGCCTTGCCCGGGGAAGTGTTTTTGCGCATAGGTAAACGTCCTTGAAGATTTACCGCGGCCGCATTCCGAAGGTTCCCCTCCTCCGGACTGCTACCTGCGGCGTGAGCTGTCTATTGTGCGCTTAAGTTTAAGTTGAACTTGAAGCTTTGGAAAGGCTGACACGCCGTGCAAAGTTATATCACCATTTATCTCGATGCAGAGGCTGTCCCCCGGAATCGCCCAATAAGCAATCTCCCAGCTCAGCCACAGACTGGACTTTCACCACAAAATCACTAAAATAGCCGCCGCACGCACGAAAGTGCACTCTGTAAACATTCCCTACCAAAGGCGAAAGATATGAAAAACATAAAGACCAAAATCACCGCCGGACTCATCGCCCTCACCACAAGCCTCACCATGGCCCAGACTGCAAATGCGGACCAAGGCAAGGAAATGGTCACCTTCGGCGATTCCTTCACCGCCAACGGCGGCGCACCAGGAGACCGAGGATCAGCCTCTCCATATAAGCGCCCCTTCCATCCCTGCTTCAACGACAAACACAACTGGGCGCACCAAACCGCCAACAACCTCGACCACAACCTCGCCGACTACTCCTGCAACGGAACCAGCGTCTGGATCAACCAATACGTCGACGACGCCATCGAAAAAGGCAACATCGGCCAAGACACCAAAGAAGTAGTGTTCATGTACGGCGGTCTCCAGCAAGGAACCTACTTCGATGCCCTAGCCAACGCCACCCTCCCCGACGTTCCCAAAGCCTCCACCTACCGCGGACTACTAGACTTCCAATTCAACAAAATTCGTAAAGCCGCACCCAACGCCCGCATCACCATGGTCAATTACGTCCCAATGACCGTCAACGACACCCTGTGCGTTGTAAACCACGACCAGCTGCAGCTCCCTGTAACTATCCCGGGCGCAACAATCGCAGAAGACGAATTCAACCGCGAAATCGGACGCGCAGCACACGACCTCGGAGTCAACTTCATCAACCTCCACGACCAAGCAAAGACCCACGACCCCTGCCAACCAGACACCAACCAGCGATGGGCCACGCTCGTGCAGACCCCAACCGTCCCATCCGTCATGCCACTACACCCAACAGACGTAGGACACGACGGAATGACCCAAATCATTACCCGAGAACTCCAAAACCACTAACCAAAGCACGAACCCGCAACACCACCGAAAGCGCCATGAACTAGTCCCCAAGAGTTAGACGGGTTTAATTCAAGAAGGTTTGGGGAGCAAGGGCCTGACTCCGATATTGCATCGGGGTCAGGCCCTTAAGTCATTGTTGGGTGCGTTCGGTGTTGTACTACTGGATGTAATCTTCGATCGCCTGGGTGAACTCCTCGACGGTGCTGAAGTCTTCTCCGTGGTATGTCTCGCTTTTCAGGTGACCGAAAGCGTTCTCTATTACTGCGTTGTCGTAGCAGTTGGCTGTACGCGACATCGACTGAACGCCGCCGTTGTCGTGGATCAATGTCCGCCAGGTTGAATGCTGGTATTGGAAGCCTTCATCTGTATTTTTCAGCTAGGCATTTTCGGCCGGCAACAGTTCGTTTTTGCGACGCTGTTTGTCTCCTTCAGTAAGCCCCTCCGGCTTGGTGCCCCTGCCCTGTTCGAAACGCTCCACCATTTGCTCGCGCTGCGTTTCACTTAGCGAACTTCATAGTCCCAAAGAAAAATGCTCCCCACTAGTTGGTAGCTGATTTCTCAGTCCAACTACTGGGGAGCAGTTCAAACGGCGCGGGGATAGTCCGTTAGTGAGCCTTACCAGGCATTCAAAGCGTTGAGAACGCGTGGCTTGGAAGCATTGAGCTGGTAGTCCCATTGGTACCAGTTATGCAAGCCCTCGGCCGGGTAGCTCACCGTTGGGTTCAGCCCCTGCAGTCGAGCGGCGCCTTCCCAAGCGCGGGTGGTCAGCTGAGAACCAACCTCCAGTGCGACACCCGGTGCTTGGAACTTCGGTGGGAGGGTTTCCTTATCCAATTGACCCGGCATACCGGATGCGGCTGAAATATAAACATCGGTACCACCATCGCGCAGCTGCGGAATCAGCATGAGCGGGTCATTCTGGAAACGCCTTGGGTTAAATAGGGAACCGTACATGGCATTGACATTGAACCCGCCTACATCCAGCATGGCCAAACGAAGGACAGTCTGGGCACCTGGAACCGTCATAGTCAAGTAACCAGAGTAGGACAGTACCTGCTTGAACTGGTCAGTGTGCTTAGCAGCCAAAGTCATGGCGGAACCGGCACCCATGGAGAGGCCAGCGATCGCATTGTTGTTGCGGGCCACGCCAAAGTTCTGCTCGAGGTAGGCAGGAAGCTCCTGGGTAAGGAAGGTCTCCCACTTGTAGTTAACCGGATCGTTCGGATCATACTTGCCCGGTGCCTGCCAGTCGGCATAGAAAGAAGACTCGCCACCTGCCGGCATCACGAGGGTGAGGTTGCTGTCCGAGTAGGTCTTTGCGGCATTAACCTCGCTATGCGGGCTAACCCAGCCGCTGGTTGCGTAGGTAGCGCGCATGCCATCCAATAGGTAGAAACCAGCGTTGCCGCCATTCTTTGCGGGCTGAATCTGTACCGGGATATTACGGTTCATGGACGGGGACCAGACATCACAGCGCTGAACCCAAAATCCAACTGGGTCCCATTCACAGGTGCCAGTATTATCCGGACGCAGCCAATCGCGGTTTCCCGCGTGTGCCTGCTGCGTGCCGCCTGCCACTACGGCGAGGCCAAGCGCTACGGCCACCGCCATGATGACCGATAGGACGCGTCCCCTCAAAGATGCAGTCATCTTTCTCCTCCACAAAGTACTCAATTATTGTTCTTTGGCTTTATCGCTGGGAACCTGTGAATCGTTAACACCCCTCAGCGAAAACCTCACTGAAAGGCAGTGTAGTTCACTCACAGGCTTTTTGCCTCATTATCAACCATCATTGCAGGTAATCCCCCGGATCGGAGGAAAAGGTTAGGGTCCTTCCCTCTGTCAGGGAAAATTTAACATTTTCTAAGAATCGGCCCCAGGTTAGCGGTTGCCTATAGGTGGCAAAGAGTTTCTGGAAATTGGCATCATTAAGCGCAGTGCGTGCTTGCCACGCGGAATCTTTATCCTGCCCCAGCAATAGGGAGTCAATATCCACTGCAGAATCGGCAATCTGCCACGCCACACCAAGGCTCTTATCATGGCCAATGCGCCCGCCCTCGATGCGGGGCTGGCGCGCTGCTAGGGGATTACTGAGCCCAATTTCATCGAGCACGCGCACCTCAAGCGGGGCATTCATAGAAGTAAGACCGAGGCTAAGAAAATACACAGTGGGAGGATCGGAGCGTTCCGGATCCGCGGGCACCGTCGTCCACGATGGCTGGCCCCCTTCCTTGATATAGCGGAAGGTCATGGCATCGCCGGCTGCCAAGTCCTGCACCGCTTTTTCGTAGTCATTCATCAAATCCATACCCAGGAAATCCTCGGCCCGGCGAGGTGGTTCCTGCCGGTTGGTGATATCGGTCCAATAGTCCCGCTCATCCACAACAGTAAGCTTCCCCGCGTACGCAGCGCGGTCTACCGGGTGGCCATGCACGACAATAACGAGAGCCCACACCGCAGAGAATACGGCAGCCCACCAGGTTCGTAGATTAACTACGAAGATGGGCAGGAGCGCGGCAAAAAGCGGAAGCAGCAACATGCGTCCATGCATAAAGTCGCCGCCCACGTGCACAACATACAAGGCATGCAAAAGCGCAGCGCCCAAGAAGATATAAACCACAGTCTGCAGCGAGCGCAGCGCCGGCGGGCGAAAATTGGCTTTCCATAGCGCCGCCACTGCCAGCACGATGAGTGGGAGGTACAGCGCGTAGGGCATCATAAAGTCACCCAGATACGCAAACCCTTTGCCCCACGCGGAACCGGCCGCGGATTTCGCAACGGCGGTATGAGGCGTAAGCAGGCCGTAGTAGCCCATGCGGAAGACTTGATACCCCAGGGGCAGGGGCAAGGCGGCAGCGATAACCTTCCACGAACGCGTGCTCACTATGAGTACAACGCCAACCAAGCCGCCATACAGGGCGAGCTCAGGGCGAATGAGCCAGGACAGCCCCGCCCAGAATGCCAACCCATACACGAGAGGCTCGGGCGGCAATTCTTGTCGCGGTCGCGCCCATGAAATCAGCATCCACCACAAGACGGCCAAGTAGAAAAGACACAGGCTCCATTCCAAGCCGGAGGTAAAAAAGTCCCGTGCCGGTGGCAGGGCCAGATACACCAAGGCACCAGCGGGAAGAACAATTCCCTTGTGCATGCTTGCCGATGCCCACGTGCCCACCACCATCGCCGCAACCGCCAGGATAAGCCCGAGGTAGATGGCGATCGTTTCGAGCTCAGCACCGCTTACCCACCGCGCTACAAAGATGAGGTATTGCCAGACCGTGGAGGTATTGGCCTCGACGCGCTCGCCCACATTGAACACAGGCCCGTTGCCGGCCTCTAAGTTGCGGACGGTGCGCAGGACGATGAGTCCATCATCGGCGATCCAGCGGCGGGCAAAGCCACCCCACAAAGAAAAAACACCGATAATAAGAACCGAGGCGGGTACGCTCCAACGTACGATTCTCTTGTTACCGGTGTTAACCACGTGGGGTGAGTATATCAGGTCCCTCAAGATCTTCTAGTTCAACACGTCTATGCCACCGCTGCTTAGACCAATGGCATAATGTAGACGGCCATGGCGATGCAGGCCAGCCAAGCGATGGCGAGGATCTGCAGGGTGCGGTCCCCCAACGCGATTTCTTCCGGCGCACCACCTTGGCCGCGGTCCACATCGGCGGCATAGCGCAGGATGGCGATGGTAAACGGCACCATGGAAATCTGGTACCACACGCCACCGGAGGTTGCGGCATTAGCCAGTTCAAAGCCCCACAGGGAGTAGAAGACCACCACGGCGGTGGCCGCTAGCGTCCAGACAAAGCGCAAGTAGGTCGGCGTATAGCCCTGCAAGGATTTGCGAATCTTCGCACCGGTCTTTTCCACCAGTAGGATTTCGGCATAGCGCTTACCGGAGGCCATAAACAGCGAGCCAAAGGCAGCAACCAGCAAGAACCACTGCGAAAGCTCAATATCGGCCGCCACGCCGCCGGCCATGGTGCGCAGCATGAATCCGGAGGACACCAGCGCAATATCGATGACCGGAATATGCTTCCAGCCAAAGCAATAGCCCAGCTGCAGGGCGATATAAACCGCCATGACGATGGCTAGCTCTAGTCCAGCGGTGGCCAAAAAAGACAGCCCGATGGACAGGCCAACGAGCACCACAGCCATGACATAGGCCACCTTGATGGGCAGCACGCCCGAGGCAATCGGGCGGAAGCGCTTGGTCGGGTGCTCCTGGTCCTCGCGCCAATCCTTGGCGTCATTAATCAGGTAGATGGAAGAAGCGCCGAGGCAGAAGACGATGAAGGCTAGGAGGACATCGACAAGCACGCGCCCGTGAAAGAGCGAGTCCGCACCGGCCGCAGCGGGCGCGGCCAGCACGAGAATGTTTTTTACCCATTGCTTCGGGCGCAGGGCCTTGACCATGCCATCGGCCAAATTCTTCGGCGGCTTGCGCTTGCGTCCGGTATCGACGCCGGACGTATGCGGCTCCGAATGGAGAAAGTGCTGGTTGCCGTCCTCACTCATGCGTCTTTCCCTTCGTCATTGCCCGCGCGGTAGCAGCGCCAATGGCTGCGCCCGCAACGGTATCGGTTGGATAGTGCACCCCGAGCACCATACGCGATGCCATCATCACCGGCACTCCCACAAGCGGTGCCTTGGACCCCGTCAGGCGGGATAGGCCCACCAAAAAGGCCGTGGTGGAGGTGGCATGCGAGGACGGGAAGGATAGGCGCGAGGGGGTTTTGACCCCAACGCGCACGTAGGAATAATCGGGCCGCTTGCGCCGGACGATGCGCTTGAGCACCACGCTTGCCGCATGCGCGGTAAACGCCGCGGCACCGATCCGAATCCACTCCTCCCGGCGCTGCTTGTCCAAACTGGCCCCAAGTGCCGCGCCACCCATCCAGCCCAGGGCGTGCTCGCCCAAGTGGCTTAATCCGCGGGCGGTGGGCAGCACTCCCGGCACGTCAAAGGCGGCGTTCTGAATGGACTCCAAGACGTGGGATTCTGCGATGGAAAGCTTATTGGGCATCAAAAACCTTCTTCCAGGAAGACCGCGCGGTCAGTTCTGGCAACGCGGCGCGGTATTGTGCCCGCAGGTCATCGAAGTTTTCTTCAATTTCTTTCAGCAGGCTGCGGGTTTCAACGATAAGCTCCTTGGCCAAATCGCGGTCGCGCTTGCGGAAGGCCACGCCCGTGCCGCCGGCCGTGGAAACGGTGGCGGAGTCAACGCGGGAAAGGGTAAACCAACGCGCCTCGTCCGGGGTGAGGTTCAGCTGCGGCGCCGCGTGATGCGCGGGATCCTCCTTACTCAGCAGGTGCTTAAGCCCCTTTGCTGCCCACGGCAGCTTCTTGACCTTGGCCAAGCGCCCGCCCACATTGCGGGTGGGAACGCCCGGCGCGCCGGTCGGCGCCGGCAGCTGGTCTGCGGATTCGATGATGACCGCATCCGAGTAGTTCTTGCGGATCTCCGCGATGCGCGGCAGCGAGGTATCCAAGATATCGAAGAGGTGGTCCGGCCCCGCCAGGAAGTCCTTCATGGCCTCAATTTGGATGGCCATGGTGGAGTATTCCATGCACATGGTGTGCTTGAGCGTGGACTTAAAGATGGACTTGGTAATGCCAGATACTGCGCCATCGTGGTACAGTGAGGCCACGATCAAGCGGTTGCGCAGGTGGAAATAGGCCTGCCAGTCAATGGCATCGTCCTTATCCGCCCAAGCCATGTGCCAGATGGCCGCGCCCGGCCAGGTCACCGTGGGGAAGCCATTGCGGGCGGCGCGCAGGGAGTACTCGGTATCGTCCCACTTGATAAACAGCGGCAGTGGCTGACCGTTGGTCTCTGCCACCACGCGCGGGAAGAGGCACATCCACCAGCCGTTATATTCCACGTCCACGCGGCGGTGCAGCGCGCGAGAATCGTACTTCTTTGGATCCACATGGGTTTCTGGCGTGCCAATGGCGCGCAGCGGGTACTTGGCAAAGTCGTGGTCATACACGGCATGCGGCGCGGCGCCCCACATGAAATCGGAGCGGTTGACCTGCTCACCGGTGGTGCGCAGCTGGGAGCGTTCCTGCAGGTTGAGCATCTGCCCGCCAAAGATGATCGGCTTTTCCGCATAGCGTGCGGCTTGCACCGCGCGCAGCACGGAGTCCGGTTCGATGGCAATGTCATCGTCCATATACAAGATGAAGGGCGAATCCGTATTCTCCAGCGCCTCGTACATAATGCGGGAATAGCCGCCGGAGCCGCCCAGGTTGCCCTGACGGAATTCGCGGAAACGCTCGCCAAAGTGGGCCACCGCCTCGTCGTAACCCGGCTCATCGGCCGGGTGCTGGTTGCCTTGGTCCGGCATGAGGACGAAGTCAATGATCTCATCCACCACGGGATCTTCTGCCAGGGCCTGCAGGGCAGCGACGGCATCCGTGGGGCGGTTAAAGGTGGGAATACCGACGGCGACGCGCTTTTCGGAAGGGGCGAGCTCGGTGCCATCGGGAAGCGTTTGCGCCGCTGGGGCCTGCGGGGAGCACCAGGCTGCATCCGACACCGTGGTTTCCTTTTCCGCGGTGATATCGAACCACAGCCAGCCGCCGTCCTCGAAGTTTTTCAGCGGCAGCTCAAACTCGTGGTGGCCGGTGCCCACGAGGTGGTTGGCCACGGAGATGCGCTGGCCATCCTGCTTGGAACGGTACAAAGAAACGTTGGCCTGACCCTCGATCTCTAGGCTTAAAACCACCGAGCGCAATTGCGACCAGCGGCGCCAGTAGGAGGCTGGGAAGGCGTTGAAGTAGGTTTCAAAGGAGGCTTCTTCGCCGGCCGGGATGGTCACGGCGGTGCGGTTTGTCCAGCTCAAGCGCTCGCGGTTTTGCTCCGCCTCGATGAGGTAGAGCATGCGTACATCAAAGGGTTCGCCGCGCTTGGGCAGCAAGATTCGCTGCAGGGGCTCATAGGCCGAGGTGTTGTTGGCAGTCACGATTGCTTCGATTCTCCAAACGATTCAAACAGTAGTCAGCGACCTAGCGTAGTTGCTTTCGCGCGCCTGCTCGGGTTTACACGCGGACAATAAAAGAAGGGCCGAGGAATTCCTCCTCGGCCCAGGGCTTATGGTGCCTCCCCTTATGCATTCACGCGCTCGGTTACCGGGTCGATGCCCAGCTTGTTCAGCATGTAGTAGACGCGGGCTTCTAGGTCATCGGCAAGCTCGCGGGCCTGCTCAACGGTCTCAGCCGGGGCGATGTCCCAGATTTTGATGTCCTTGCCGGCCTCATCGCGCTCGACCTCGCGTCCCAGGTAAACGATGTAGTCCGGCATGGCCACGGTGCGCACCTCTTCGAGGTACTTCTTAGGAGCTTGGCCCATGCCGCGCTCGCTCATGACGTGGGCCAGGTGGTCATTGCCGTCATTTTCCGGGTGCGCGGCGGCGGTATCGACGTAAAGCGCCTCCCCCGGCGTGCTTCTTAGTGAGGTCCGCTGCGGCCTTGGCCAGGGCGTGGTTATTGCCCGCGGCGAAGCGAACGTGGATGCGGTGGGCGCCGAAGAACTCGCGCACCTCGCGCTCTACCAGCACGGGGATGAATTCCACGAGCTCGGCGTTGGCGGTGTGCTTGGCGATGACCTCGTCCAACTTCGTATCGATTTCAGCACGGGTATATCCGTGACCGTACTTGGTGTGCAGGTCATGACGGAGGGTTTCAAACTGGTTCATTGTTATCCCCTTTCCTGAATTCTTTCCCCGTTTGCTTGTTGTTAACTTAAAGTTAACTTTACAACGTAGTGTGACATACGTCAATTAGTTGGTCATCACCCAATAGTTAGACCTCCCGTGGAGCAAGTTACGCGTGGGGCGCACTGGGCTATAGACTCTGCCTTTGATGATCCTGCTCATTGATAATTACGACTCGTACACGTTTAACCTTGCGCACCTCATCGCTGAGGTCTCCGGAACCGAGCCCCTCGTCGTTCCCGCGGGCGAGGCCGCCGACATCCCAGATCGCGTGCGCGCCGGCGAATTCAGCCACGTGGTTATCTCCCCTGGCCCCGGAACCCCGGAGGAAAACAACGACTTCGGCATGTCCCGGCGCGTTATCGAGGCGGCCGCCGCAGCGCGAATCCCCCTGCTCGGCGTCTGCCTTGGCCACCAGGGGCTGGCGATGCTCGCCGGCGCCCGCATACGCCGCGCGCCCGAACCGCGCCACGGCTTCGTGTCCACCATTAGCCACTCCGGCGAGGGGATTTTCGCCTCCATCCCGCAGAACTTTCAGGCGGTGCGCTACCACTCGCTGCACATTGAGCCTGCCCCGGGCATCACCGTGCACGCCCGCAGCGAAGATGGCACCGTCCAAGCCCTCAAGGTCGATGGCCTGCCGCATTGGGGCGTGCAATTCCACCCCGAATCGGTACTCACCCGGCACGGCGCGACCCTGCTGCGCAACTTCCTCGGCGGTTTTCGCCTCCTCCACCGCGAGGTCCCCGGCGCGATTGACTGCCCACGGGTCTTCGCGGCGCTGCAGGCAGACGGCACCGACGCCTTCTTCCTCGACTCCGTCGACGCGCGCGGGCGCTATAGCATTCTTGGCGATGCCACCGGTCCGCTTAGCCAATCCTTTCGCTACCGGCTTGGCGAAGCCCCCGATATCCTCACCGCCCTCGAGCGCGAGCTATCCACGCAGGTCTTTGACGCGCCGGATTTGCCGTTTACCGGCGGGGTGGTAGGTTTCCTCGGCTACGAATGCGCGCAGCTTACCCTGCCCATCCAGCTGCGCCACCGCTCGCCGTATCCCGATGCCTACTTCATCCGGCCGCAGTCCTTCCTTATCTACGACCACCACCGGCAAATGGCGCACCTATGCTGCCTGGATGGCGACGGCGCGCAGGGCCTTCTCGACCGGTTGGAGGCAGCCCTGGAGGGCGGGCAGGTGGGAAACGAGGGGGCATCGGCAAGCGCGGGCGCCTGGCGCGCCACCGACTACCTTGACCGAATCCAGCGCGCCCAAGAGCTCTTGCACGCTGGGGAAAGCTACGAGGTATGCCTGACCGATACCTATACCGCGCAGGCCACCGGCGATATTTATGCTGCGCTGCGCCGGCACAACCCGGCACCGTACGCGGCGCATCTGGTCTTCGACGGCGTGGAAATCTGCAGCGCCTCGCCCGAGCGTTTCCTTAGCGTGCGCGATAACCGCGTCGAGGCCAAGCCCATCAAGGGCACCATTCCAGCCCACCAGGACCCCGCGCTGCTTCGCGATGACCCCAAAACCCGCGCCGAGAACCTCATGATCGTGGACCTTTTGCGCAACGATTTATCCCGCGTGTGCGAGCCCGGCACCGTGCGCGTTCCGGGGTTGATGAACGTGGAAAGCTATGCCACCGTGCACCAGCTCGTCTCCACGATCACCGGCCAATTGCGCCCCGGCGCCACCGCGCTCGACGCCATCCGCGCCGCCTTCCCGCCCGGTTCTATGACCGGCGCGCCGAAGCTGCGCACCTGCGAGATTATCGATGCCCTCGAGGCAGGACCCCGCGGCGTCTATTCCGGCATCGTGGGCTACCTCGGGTATTCCGGCGAGGCTGATTTCAGCGTGGTCATCCGCACCGCGGTGCGCGCGGGTTCCGAGGTCACCGTCGGCGCCGGCGGGGCCATCGTCCTCGATTCCGATCCCGCAGCCGAGCTGGCCGAAAGAAACCTCAAGGCCCAATCGGTCCTCGGGGCGTGGTCATGAGCTCCTATATCTGGCGCGACGGCGCCTTCATCCCCTGCACCCCACCGGCTATCCCCTGCGCCGTGGCCGATTCTTGGCGGCATTCGCAAGGCCGCACGCACGGTCTCCACCTGCACTTGGAGCGCTTCGAATCCGCCGCCGGGACCTTGCCCGCAGGCTTCGTTCCCGCCATGCTGGAGCTGCTTTCAGGCGGCGAGCTCTTTCCCCGCATTGCCCTCATAGCCGACGAGCTATACCTCGATATCCGGCCCGCACCGGCTCCGCGCGCCCACACGCGCCTTACCTACGTTAAGGCCCCCGATCCCCGCGTGCAGCCTCTCATTAAAGGCCCGGACTTGCCCGCCCTGGCCGCCTACCGCAGCCGGTATCAGGAAAGCGGCACCGATGACACCGCGATTGTCGATGCCCACGGCGCCATCGCAGAAACCACCACCGGCGCGCTCATCGCCTGGGACGGCGACACGCTCCTGCTTCCCACCGACGTGCGCCTGCCCAGCGTGACCCTGCGCCAGATCCTGCACCGCTGCAAAGAATTGGGGATTTCCACCGCGCAGCGCCCGTTGACCCCAGCACTCGCTGCGGAATGTCCCCTGTGGTTTATCAACTCGCTGCACGGCATTAGCCCCGTCAGCTCCATACACACACCACACGACACCATCACTCCACCGCCGCACCCGGAGGCCGCAATCTGGCAAAACTGGTGGTGGCAGGGTTTTAACCCCGAAACCATGGGTGAACACTACACATAACACTCAACACAACACTCAACATGTGCAGTGTTGTGTTGAGTGTTGAGTGTTGTGTTGGTGTTGTGTTGAGTGTTGGGTGTTCACGCCGCGCTTTCCTTTAGCTCCGGCAGATCGCGGCCTTTTAGCTTTGGCCTCGCAACGCACGTTTCAATTCGCTGCCAATAATGGTGCGCGCGATCAATGCATCCGAAATAATCCCGCCCATCTGGACGAACGGATGGACCTGGCCCTTAAATTCGATAGAGCTTACTACATTTCCCGCATTGAGCATCCGCTCAACGTAGTCACTTACTTCAGAGACCAACGGATCGAGTTCACCGGTGATCACAGTCGCTGGGGGCAGCCCCGCCAGATCGCCATTCCTGCCGGGAGACATACGTATATCCGTGCGGTCTGCAGCGCCAGCATAAGAATCGTAAAAATAGTTAAGGTGCCGCCGGGTGAGGTAGTAGCCGTCGCTAAAATCCGAATGGGATTGCGTGTCAAAGGTGGATAAATCCATGACGGGATAGATCAACACTTGATGAGCCAGCTGATCGCGGAGTTCTTGTGCGATGACCGCTGCGATATTGCCGCCCGCACTGTCTCCGCCCACGGCAACGCGCGCTGGATCGACACCAACTCTCAATTCTCCTTGTAGCACCCCGTCTACTACCGCCCGGCAATCATCTAATGGTGCTGGGAAGGGGTGTTCCGGTGCACGGCGATAGTGCACGCTGATACAGATGATTCCCGATTCTGCGGCAATATCACGCACGGTTGTATCCGTGGTTTCTAAATCCCCCAGCACCCAGCCGCCGCCGTGGAAGAAGATGAAGGCGGGCTCTGCTGGTGGGGCATCGGAAAGCGTGAGCCCCTCCGGTACATAAACCCGCACCGTGACACCGCGCACCGAAGTCTCATATACGGAAGCCATCGGGGGTTTTCTTGCCCCAAGCCGCTGCCGTCTTCAGCTGGGCGGCACGGTTTTCTTCTGGGGTACGCGTGTCCAGCTGTGGGGAGTTCCTGTTCAGGTCGAGGAATTTTTGGGCTTCGGGCTGAATAAACACCATAAAGATACTTTCCAGTACTGCACCTAATGAGCGATGCGAGCACTCATAATAGCTGGGTTGAATAGCGGAAAGGCCCGCCGGGTGTTCCGGCAGGCCTTCTTTGCTTGCTGCTTTTTCTTATCGGGAATGCGCGTTGCGCGGCTGCGCAGTTTCAAATGCTCCTGGAGCCGCTCCGGGGACATCTTCCACATGCTGCGGTCCGCGTGCCCGGGCTTGGTGTATTTCTTGCGTTGAGCCATGCCGTCACCTCCTAACCTGTGAGGTGACTAAGCATAGCGTGCCCAGGGCAGATTAGCAGCTCTTAGTGCCCGCGCTCTTGCTCGATGGCCTTGCCCTCGTTCCAGAAGGGCACGAGCTTGTTATCGAATAGGGACAGCGCGGCGCCAATGGCCATGTGCATATCCAAGTACTGATAGGTGCCCAAGCGGCCGCCGAATAACACCTTGTTCTGCTTGGCTTCTTGGGCGGCTAGTTTGCGGTACGCCTCCAGCTTGGAACGGTCTTCCGGGGTATTGATGGGGTAATACGGCTCATCGCCCTTATCGGCAAAGCGCGAGTACTCTTTCATGATGACCGTCTTATCGGAGGGGTAACGGTCCTTGCGCTCTGGGTGGAAGTGGCGGAACTCGTGGATGCGGGTGAAGTCCACGTCGGCATCGTTGTAGTTCATCACCGGGGTGCCCTGGAAGTCGCCAGTATCGAGCACCTCGAGGTCGAAGTCCAAGGTGCGCCAGCCGAGCTCGCCTTCGGCGAAGTCGAAGTAGCGGTCCAACGGGCCGGTGTAGATAACGGGAGCATCCGGGGAATCGGCGCGCAGATCCTCGCGAACATCGAACCAATCGGTATCCAGGCGGACCTCGATGTTTTCATGATCCGCCATGTTTTCTAGCCACGCCGCATAGCCATCAACGGGCAGACCTTCGTAGGTGTCGTTGAAGTAGCGGTTATTGAAGGTATAGCGCACCGGCAGGCGGGTGATATTGCTGGCCGGCAGTTCCTTGGGGTCGGTCTGCCACTGCTTGGCGGTGTAGTCGCGGATGAACGCCTCATAGAGCGGGCGTCCGATAAGCGCGATGGCCTTTTCCTCCAGGTTTTTGGCCTCATCCGCAGAGAATTCGCCGGCCTGGTCTTTGATCAGTTCGCGGGCCTCATCGGGCGAGTAGTACCGCCCGAAGAATTGGTTGATTAGCCCCAGCCCCATGGGGAATTGGTAGGCGGTGCCATCGTGCATGGCAAAGACGCGGTGCTGGTAGTCGGTGAAATCGGTGAACTGGTTGCAGTACTCCCACACGCGCTTATTGGAGGTGTGGAAGAGGTGCGCGCCGTATTTGTGCACTTCAATTCCGGTGGTGGGTTCCGCCTCGGAATAGGCATTGCCGCCCAGGTGCTCGCGACGCTCGACGATGAGCACCTTCTTTCCCAGCTGGCTAGCGGCCCTTTCCGCAACGGTCAGGCCAAAGAATCCGGAACCAACAACGATGAGGTCATAAGAAGTCATGGCTTCCACTTTATTGCACTCCAGAGGGGAACACGGGTCATCGGCGTGTCGCAACAAGATTCACAGTTGTCACACTCGTAGCATCACTATCAACTGTTAACTTTTGGCAACCGTTTTTACAGCTACATCGGCACCTAACTCAACCCAGGGAGAATAGAGTGAAGCAACGACGTCGACTAGTCCCCACGAGGTCAACGTGGACCACACCCGTCATCGCGACGGTTTCCTCCATTGCCCTCGTCATGGCGGCCGCATTCGGCGGCCAACAGGTCCTCAAAACCCAGGACTCTGGGTCCGGCGGCCCCATCGAGGTGAAAAACGCCTCAGAAAGCTTCAGCGACGCCGACTCCGTCGTCGTTGATGATCCC
The DNA here is from genome assembly GCF_040225635.1 of Corynebacterium sp. KPL2830. Classification (NCBI taxonomy): domain Bacteria; kingdom Bacillati; phylum Actinomycetota; class Actinomycetes; order Mycobacteriales; family Corynebacteriaceae; genus Corynebacterium; species Corynebacterium sp. KPL2830. The sequence continues at coordinate 36,024 of NZ_JBEHFR010000012.1, forward strand.
GCCGTAGCAGCGCAAGGCGATGGCGAGGGCCCACGTGCCGTCAAGCACTTCCACCGCGACGAGGCGTTCAACATGTTCGCCGTGACCTGGGAGGGCAAGCGCGACGTGCACTCCTTCGTCCGCTCCAAGCAGGAGGACGGCTCCTGGAGCGAGTGGTTCGATATGGATGCCATGAACTACGGTGATGGCAAGAACGGTACCGAGCTTATTTACGTGGGCGATACCAACGATGTGCAGGTATCCATGGCCAATGTAGACCTAGTAACCGGTTCCAACCTGGATGACGATGCTGAGTTGCCCGATAAAGCAGTCGGCGCTGCGGATGCCAACCGCGCCGCCTCACAGCCTTCTAACGTCGGCGATATCGCCCCTGTAGCTGATGAAAACAACACCGACCGCACCACCGTGTCGGACCTGGATGCCGTCTTTATGGACGGCAATGCCCAAGAAGGCCAAGCCATCGAACCTACTGCTGCCACCGATGGCATGCCCAAGGTAGTGTCCCGCTCTGGGTGGGGCGCCGATGAATCCAAGCGCTGCCAACAGCCCACCTACGATGACGGCATCAAGGCGATGACGCTGCACCACACCGCGGGCTCCAATAACTACACCCCGGCACAGGCTGCCGCACAGGTTCGCGCTGCCTACGAGTACCACGCCCAGAATCTGGGCTGGTGCGATATTGGATACAACGTGCTCGTGGATAAGTTCGGTACCATCTACGAGGGCCGCTACGGCGGGCTGGACAAGGCCGTCCAGGGCGCACACGTTGGTGGCTTCAACTCCCATAACTGGGGTATTTCCATGATTGGCAACTACGAAATTGAGGAGCCATCACAGAAGATGCTGAACTCGGTGGCAGAAATTGCCGGGTGGAAGGCAGCAATTTCCGGCATCGATCCCACGGGCACCGCTACCCTGACCTCTGGCGGCTTTGGCGGCTCCCGCTTTCCAGCCGGTGCGCAGGCAACCGTGCCTGCCTTCAGCGGTCACAATGATTTCCACTACACCCAGTGCCCGGGTCGCTACACCGTGCAGCACTGGGACGAGATCCGCAAGAACACCAAAAAGAAGTACGACGCTGTTAAGGCTGGCGGTAACTCCGCAGCAATGAACTGGGATAAGAAGTCGCCATCGAGTGGCGGCGATCATTCCACCTCGGGAGATACCACCTCTTCCATCGCTGGTGTCGATGTCCCAGTATCGACCATCCAGGCCTTGGCTGGCATCGCCGCCACCGTGTTCGGCGTCTTGGTTGCCAATGACCGCGTAGCGCAGCCGGATGCCGATAAGAAGGTTGCGGGTGAGCTTACCGTCGGCGAGATTCCGAAGATCGTCAACAAGGTTGTGCAGCTTTCTAATAACGAAGGCCTCAAGGAATCCTGGACCTCCGTCCTGAACGCCTTTGGCCCAGTCTTGGGTCTCGCCGTTGGCGGACCTGACACCACCGATTCCGGCAAGATCATGTACCAGCTCTTCAAAAACGGTGTGGTCCTCTCCTCCGAGGACTCTGGGGCAAAGGCCCTGACCGGAGAGATTGCCAAGAAGTGGGCAGAAGGCGATAACGCTTCCAAGCTCGGGCTGCCCACCACAAACGAGGTGAAAGACGGCAAGGAAATCCGCGTCCAGTTCCAAGGCGGCGAGATTGTCTACAACATGGATACCGAAAAGGTAGACATCTACACCGACTAGCCTCCCCGTGGAGCGGGAGTTAGAACCAGCGCTCCAAAACCTTTGCCACGCCCGCCTGGTGGTTGGCCACGGTGACCGCATCAGCGGCCGCCTTCACCGCCGGGAGGGCGTTTTCCATTGCCACGCCACAGCCGGCCCACGTGAGCATCTCAATATCGTTGGGCATATCGCCAAAGGCAATGGTCTCTTCCTGCGCTATCCCATGCTGGTTAGCCAACCACTCCACGCCGCGGCGCTTGGTGACGTTGGGGGCCGCGACCTCGAGCACGCCCTCCTGCATGGAGTAGGTGATATGCGCCAGCTCCGGATCAATATGGGGCGCAATCAAGTCATAGAGTTCTGGCGCGGAATAATCCGTATTCCGGATAAGCAGCTTGACCACTGGCTGCGCCACCAGCTCGCCCACGCTGACGACGCCGAAGCCTTCAAAGAGGGCATTTTCGGAGTAGTGCGGGTCGACGACGAAGAGCTCCTCGGGGGCATCGGCAAGCGAGCCACCCGCCCGCTCTGCACCAAAGCCAACCGTGCCAAGGACGCGCAGCGCTACCGCCACCACCTCTTCTAGCGCGTCTGGATAAAGCTCCCGCGCGGATAGCACGCGGTCTTCCGCGGAATCATAGAGCACCGCCCCATTTGAGGTCACGCATACCGGGCGCACCGTGAGCTGCTCCAGCACCGGCTGTATCCAGCGAAAAGGCCTGCCGGTGGACAAAGCAAAATAAGCACCCTGCTGCACCGCCCGCGCCACTGCGTCGCGGTTACGACGCGGGACGCGATGATTGCGGTCCAGCAGGGTGCCGTCAATATCGCTCGCGATGAGCCGAGGGGCCCGAGTAGGGAAAGTATCCATACCCGCGAGTTTACTTCAGGACTTAGAAGTCCAACTCATCCTCATCGGAGTCTTCCCAGTTCAAGGAACGCTTGATAGCGCGCTTCCATTCACCGTAGAGGTAATCCACCTCTTCTTGTTCCATCTTGGGCTTGAATACGGTGAGGTCACCGCGCTGGGTATCCAAGATGCTGAGGTCTTCCCAGAAGCCATTGTCCAAGCCGGCAGCAACAGCGGCGCCGGTTGCGGTGGTCTCAATGTTCTTCGGGCGGTGTACCTCCACGCCCAGGATGTCAGACTGGAATTGCATGAGCAGCTCGTTGGTGGTCATGCCGCCATCCACGCGCAGCTCGGTGATCTCCACGCCGGAGTCCGCCACCATGGCATCTGCCACGTCGCGGGTCTGGTAGGCGGTTGCTTCGAGGACGGCGCGGGCCAGGTGTCCACGGTTGGCAAAGCGGGTCAGGCCCACGATGACGCCGCGGGCATCAGGACGCCAGTGCGGGGCGAAGAGACCGGAGAACGCCGGAACAATGTAAACGCCACCGTTGTCCTTGGTCTCCCGTGCCAAGTTCTCGATGGCAGAGGAATTAGGGATGAGCTGCAGGTTATCGCGCAGCCACTGCACCAGGGAGCCACCCATGGATACGGAGCCTTCCAGTGCGTACACGGGGCGCTCACCCTCGCGCTGGAAGCAGACGGTGGTCAACAGGCCGTTATCGGAGAACTTCGGGGTGGTACCGGTGTTCAGCAGCAGGAAGAGGCCGGTGCCGTAGGTGTTCTTGGCCGAACCCGCACGGAAGCAGCCTTGGCCGAACATAGCGGACTGCTGGTCCCCCAGGATGGCGCGAATAGGTACGCCGGCGAGGGAACCGCGCTCCCGAACGGTGCGGAAATCACCCAGGGACGGGCGAATCTCCGGCAGCATGGACATCGGAATGCCCATTTCCTTGCACAGCTCTTCGTCCCACTCCAGCTTTTCGATGTCCATGAGGAGCGTACGCGAAGCGTTGGTCACGTCCGTTGCGTGCAGCGCTTCCATGTCGCCGTCGCCCTCGGCACCGCCGGTAAGGTTCCACAGCAGCCAAGAGTCAATGGTGCCGAAGAGCAGGTCGCCCTTTTCGGCGCGCTCGCGGACGCCATCGACATTGTCGAGGATCCACTTCACCTTCGGGCCGGCAGGGTAGGAGTTGATCAGCAGGCCGGTGCGGCGGCGCCACTTATCCGGGCCCTCTTCACCAGCCAGTTCCTTACAGATAGCGGAGGTGCGGGTGTCCTGCCAGACGATGGCGTTGTAGACGGGCTCGCCAGTGTTCTTATCCCACACAACTGTGGTTTCGCGCTGGTTGGTGATACCGACGGAGTCGATATCTTCTACTGTTATATCGCCATTGGCCAAAGCCTCCCCCACGGCGCGGCGAGTGTTGCTCCAGATCTCCTGCGGGTCGTGTTCTACCCAACCCTTTTCTGGGAAGATCTGCTCGTGCTCGAGCTGGCCCACGGAAATCTGATCGCCATCGTGGTTAAAGATGATGCAGCGGGTTGACGTGGTTCCCTGGTCAATAGCTGCGACGTATTTCTTATCACTCATGTGTCTAATTTCTCCTGTATAGGGTTGGATTAAAGCGCAATGGACAGTAGACCAACGGCGACGGCCGAAAGCAGCGGGCCAACAATCGGCACCCAAGCATAGCCCCAATTAGCGCTGCCCTTGTCCTTAATGGGCAGGACGAAGGCGTACATCAAGCGTGGACCCAAGTCACGGACCGGGTTGATGGCGTATCCCGTAGGCGTACCCAGGGACAGGCCAACGGCGACAACAACGAATGCCACACCGAAGTAGCTCAGCGGTCCCAGCTCGCCGCCGGCAGGGCCGAAGGCGATGAACATCAACAATACGGTGGTGGCGATGAACTCAGTTACCGTATTCCATCCATTGTGTGGGTGAGCGGGGGCAGTGAAGAAGATGCCCGCGGTTTCAGAATTGGCACCAGTGACATTGCCCTCTTCGTCGTAGTTATTCGCATCGAAGAGCTGCTTGAATGCGGCCCAGGCCAAGAAGGCACCGAACATAGCACCCAGGATTTGGCCCAGCACGTAGAACGGAACCAAGTTCCATTCGAGCGAACCATTGAGCGCGAGCATGAGCGTTACCGCAGGGTTCAAGTGACCGCCGGTTGGGTCAGCGACGCTGGCGCCGACGAAGACACCCATGCCCCAACCCAAGGCAATAACAATCCAGTCGGAGCCACGGGCGCCCGAAGTGCGGAGGTTTACCAGCGCACACACGCCGTTACCAAGAAGCATCAGCAGCGTGGTGCCGATAAACTCCCACAAAAATGCGTCAGATCCAGCCATTAGCGCCTCCCCTTATCCTTGAGTCTCGGTCGGACGAGCGGAGCCAGCGCGGACCAGAATGTCGTTAGCTTCGCGGTCAGTTACAGCTGCCTCGGCAGCCAGCTCGGCCTCGGTGTGCTTGGTGAAGGTATCCACCTCGAGCTGCTTGTCTTCCTCGCTCCAATCCAGCAGCGGAGCAACGAAGTCCGCAACAGCGGGAGCTGCGTTGACGCCACGGTCACCGAACTCGATGGCAACGCGGAGGCGACGGGTCAAGATATCGTCCAAGTGCAGTGCACCCTCGTGGGTGACGGCGTAGCGCACCTCAGCCCAGAGGTAGGACTCTGCGCCAGGAACGGGCTCGAGCAAGGACTCGTCATCCTGCGCAGGAGCCAGAACCTCGCCCAAAAGCGAACCGTAGCGGCCGAGCAGGTGCTCGATGAAGTCCTCACTCAGGTTGTAGCGGCGGGCCAAGGTAGGAATCTGGTTGGCCAGTGCGTGGTAGCCGGCAGCGCCCAGAATCGGGGTGTGCTCGGTGATGGACTCCGGCACCTTGCCGCCGAGTTCCTTCACGGCTAGGTCAACGGCATCCTTACCGATGACGCGGTAGGTGGTGTACTTACCACCGGCAACGGAAACCATGCCTGGGGCCACGCGAGCCACGGCGTGGTTGCGGGACAGGTTGGTGGTGGAATCGGACTTACCGGACAGCAACGGGCGCAGGCCAGAGTAGACACCGACGATGTCATCGCGGGTGATCTGGCGACGCACGCGCTGGTTGACCTCATTCAGGATGTAGTCAATATCTGCCTTGGTGGGGGCGGGATCCGGAAGGGATAGACCCTTCTCCCAGTCGGTATCGGTGGTACCGATGATCCAGTAATCACCCCATGGAATGACGAAGAGGACGGACTTTTCGGTCACGAAGCACAGGGCTGCTTCTGCATCCAGGGCATCCTTTGGCACGACGATGTGCACACCCTTGGAAGCGTGAACGGTGAACTTGCCTTCCACGCCGGCCAGCTCCTGGATCTTGTCGTTCCAAACACCGGTGGCGTTGATGAAGACCTTACCGCGCACGGTGGCCTCGCGGCCGGTGGCGGTATCGCGGACCTTGGCGCCAACGATGCGGCCACCGCGGTCCTTATCAAAGCCGATGACCTCGGTATTGGTGCGCACATCGGCGCCGTACTCGGCGGCGCTGCGCAACACGGTCATCGTGTGGCGGGCATCGTCCACCAGGGTGTCGTAGTAGCGCACACCACCGACGATGGCGTCTTCCTTCAGGCCAGGGGTGACCTTAAGGGCGCCCTTGCGGGTGAGGTGCTTTTGCATCGGCACGCTCTTTGCACCGCCCATGAGGTCATAAAGGGTAAAGCCGCCGAACATCATGACGCGCTCCCATACGTGGTGGGTGAGCGGGAAGATGAACTTCAGCGGCTTAACTAAGTGGGGAGCCAACGTGGACATGTTGAGCTCGCGCTCCTTTAGGGACTCTGCCACGAGGCGGAAGTCAAACATCGCAAGGTAGCGCAGGCCACCATGGAACATCTTGGAAGAGCGAGAAGAGGTACCAGCGGCGAAGTCGCGGGTCTCCAGCACTGCGGTCTTCAAACCGCGGGTTGCTGCATCCAGTGCCGCGCCGGCACCTACGGAGCCACCACCGATGATGACGACGTCGTAGTCCTCATCCGCGTAGCCGTTCCACACATTTTCAAAATATTCGGGGTTAAAGGATTGGTTGCTTTGCTGGGTCATTAGAGACCGCATCTCCTTCCTTGGTGCTCATGTGTGCTTGCTCCGACAAACGATGAATGAGATGGCGTAAGCACAGCTAAAAGCAAGTTTTGGATGATTCATGATGGCGACTATTGCGCTCTAAAAAGTAGAGCCAATATCTCCTATCTCCTATGCTAGAGGTCACCGGGCAAACATTCACTAGAGGTTTCTCACACGTAACTTCCGGCCCCGTAAGCAGTCAATTTCCACCCTTTGCTTAGCCCCCCCAAAAAGAAAAACACCCCCTCGCGGGGGTGACAACGCCAACGTTTGCACGCGGCTAATCTTTTTGTAGCCGGGCCATCGCTTCCAAAACCTCAGACATACCTGCGCGCTCGGCGGAATACGTCACAGCCTGCGCCTCCTTGACCACCTCGATGGGTGCGGTCTCTAGAGCAACGACCGGGATGTGATTCAAAAATTCTTCATCCCCTGGTTCATTACCAAAGACCAAAGTCTCGCTCGGCTTGGCTTCCAAATCATCTAGGATGCAGTCCACGCCGGCGGCCGCCGTGGCCGAGGTAACCTTCATCGCCTCCTTATCCACGAGCGGCTTTTCGGCCTGCTCATCAAGCTGGATATGCCACACCGCCTGCGGGACATCGAGATCCGCATCGCACGACACCGCGATGAGCACCTCCGCCGCGGGGTAGATGCCTTCTAGCGCGGCCTTCAACCGCGGGGTCAGGGCATCGTCTTCCCAGTTCAGCGTGCTTTGATGCGCCACTACTACGCGCGGGATGTCAGAAAACTGGGCCTTGAGCCGGTGCGGCAGGCGAGAAACGATCAGGCGCGACTGTGTCGCCGCGGCGAGCAATCCTTGCTCTACCACGGATCCTTCCCAGATCTCCTTGCTGCTTGCGGCAATAGAGGCCTGGGCCTGCGCCACGTCGGACTTCAATTGCGCCATGACATCGGCGACCTTATCCTTGCCTTCATCCAAGCCACGGGTCGCCTCTTCCACCACGGCATTGAGATTGGTTTTGACCCACTCCAAGGTATCGGCCGCGATATGCTTCTTTTCCTGGGGCTCGTCGCCAACGTGTTCTTCCTGGCCTTCCTTACCTTTGGCAGAGGCCATGTGGTTGCGCACGAGTTCAACGGTGGAAACGGAAACGCGCTCTTTGAGCCCTACCAAGTCATCGCGCAAACGACGCACCCGGTGCCGCTCCGTTTCTACCTCCGCATCGCGAGCTTCGGCCTCTTCCAGGGTCGGGGCAGAACCGCCCTTGCGCGCGGGAACCCAATATTCGCCGGCGGGCATGGGGCCGAACTCCGCCTCGTAATCCTCCCAAAGTCCCTCTAGGGCCTCCTGCATGCGCCGTCGGATTTCAGCTGTATCGGCTTCTGGGTCCCCAGTGGGGTAATACGGCTCGAGCGCGGAAATAAAGACCGGAGTCTTGGTGCGTCCCAAATTCTTCTTGTGGCCCTTTGTCCACAGGCGCTGCGAACCAAACATCACTTGCGGGACAACCGGTACGCCCGCTTCAAAAGCGATGCGAGATGCGCCGGTTTTCATGCTACGGATTTCAAAGCTGCGGGAAATCGTGCCCTCCGAAAAGACACCGACGAGCTCGCCGGCTTCGGCAAGCTCTACCGCCTTGCGCAAGGACTCTTTGCCATCGATGCGGTCTACCGGCACGTGCCCCATGGCGCGCAGCAGGGCACCCACGCCTGGCGCGCTAAAGATGCTGGCCTTAGCCAGAAAGCGCACCAGCCGTTTCTTACAATAGGCAATGAACGCGCCGAACAGAAAATCCATGTACCCGGTGTGATTGCACACCAGGACGGCACCGCCGTCATCGGGAATATTCTCTTCCCCAGACAGGCGCATCTGCAGGCCTTGGGCCAAGGTGAGGCCGCGCCCAATGTGGGTGATCTGGCGGTACAAGAAATTCGTCGCAGCGTTCATGGTGCTCCTTTAGCTTGATTCCGCAGGCTACTGCGGCGTGAGAACATCCTTGCCCACGAATGGGCGCAAGGCCTCTGGAACAACGACGGAGCCATCGGCTTGTTGGTGGTTTTCCAAAATCGCCACGATCCAACGGGTGGTGGCCAACGTGCCGTTCAAGGTGGCGGCTACCTGCGTCTTTCCGTTCTCATCGCGGTAACGGGTGGACAGACGGCGGGCCTGGAAGGTGGTGCAATTGGAGGTGGAGGTCAGCTCGCGGTAGGTGCCTTGGGTTGGCACCCACGCCTCGTTATCGAATTTGCGGGCCGCCGAAGAGCCCAAGTCACCGCCGGCGATATCGATGGTGCGGTACGGCAATTCCATCGCAGCCAGCATTTCCTTTTCCATATCGAGGAGCTTTTGGTGCATGTCCTCTGCGTCTTCCGGCTTGCAGTAGACAAACATTTCTAGCTTGTCGAATTGGTGCACGCGCAGGATGCCGCGGGTGTCCTTACCGTGGGAACCGGCCTCACGGCGGAAGCAGGAGGACCAGCCGGCGTACTGCAGAGGACCATTGGACAGATCGATGATCTCATCCTTGTGGTAACCAGCCAGGGCAACCTCGGAGGTGCCCACGAGGTAGCGATCATCGACTGGCAGGTAGTAGATCTCATCGGAGTGCTGGCCCAAAAAGCCCGTGCCGGCCATGATCTCTGGGCGCACCAGAACCGGCGGAATCATCAGCTGGAAGCCGGCTTCCCGTGCCTTCTGCGCCGCCAACATCAGCATGCCGAGCTGCAAAAAGGCGCCATCGCCGGTGAGGTAGTAGAAGCGGGCACCGCCGACCTTCGCACCGCGCTTGACGTCAATGAGCCCCAGGGATTCGCCGAGCTCAAGGTGGTCCTTGGGCTCGAAATCGAAGTGCGGGATCTCGCCTACTTCTTCAACGAGGACAAAGTCGTCCTCGCCGCCGGCGGGTGCGCCTTCGACGACGTTATCGATCTTGTACTGCAGCTCTTCCACCGTGGCCTCAGCAGCCGACCGAGCCTCTTCTGCCTCTTTTACCTTGGCTTTCAGCTCATCTGCGCCTTCCAGCAACGCCGAGCGCTCTTCCGGGGAGGCTTGACCAATCTTCTTGCCCAGGGATTTCTGCTGGGAACGCACCTCGTCTGCCTTCTGGATGGCAGAGCGACGCTTCTCATCGGCTGCGAGGAGCTGATCCACGAGAGAGGGGTCTTCCCCACGGGTGACCTGGGAGGCGCGGACAACGTCTGGGTTTTCACGGAGTAGCTTGAGATCAATCACGGAACTGATTCTAGCGCACTGCCATTGCCTTGCCGTGGTAATAACCACCGAATTATTATGGAATCATGTCCTCCCTAGAATTACCGGCCCGCGAAATCAGCGATGGCCCCACCCCCAAGCACGCCCAATTGCACGATATTCTGGAGGATTTATGTAATACCACCCTCAAACCCGGTGATATCCTCCCCGGTGAGAGGCTCCTAGAGGAAACCTATGGCGTCTCCCGCATTACCGTGCGCCGGGCCATCGGGGATCTCGTTGCCGCCGGTAAATTGCGCCGCGTGCGAGGTAAAGGCACCTTCGTTGCCCCCAACCCCTTGGTATCGCGCCTTCACCTGGCCTCTTTTTCCGATGAAATGAGTGCCCAGGACGTGGTGGCTTCCTCCAAGATCCTGAATAGCGGCCGCGCTAACGCACCGGAGGCGGCCACCCACTTCTTTGGCACCCCTGCCACAGAGGAACAGATTCATTTGCGCAGGCTGCGCTTGGGCGATGGCGAGCCTTATTCCATCGATGACGGCTGGTACAACTCCACCTTTGCGCCGAGCCTGCTGGAAAATGACACCTATAACTCTGTGTACTCGATTTTGGATAAGACGTTTGGCGTCCCCATCACGGACGCGGACCAGACCGTCTCCGCCATTGCCGCCAATGAGGAGATCGCGCCGCTTCTCGATGTCCCCGTGGGTTCCCCACTGCTGCACATCGTGCGCTGCTCGCGCTCGGGGGATAAGCCCGTGGAGTGGTGTTCCTCGGTCTACCGCACCGATAGGTACCACCTGAATACCCGGGTTTCCCGGGATACCTCAATCTAGAAAAGACCCTGCTTAAGGGGTAAGATAATGGGCCTTATGAAGAAATCACCTGCGTGGCGTTCCGCTGTGGCCGTCCAGATTGCCTTGATCTCAGCAATCGCGGCGGCCGTTTTCATGGGTATCTACGGCATTGTCAGCAACCACGGCTCCAACGGGGCCGATAATACGGCCTCTTCCGAGCAGTCCGCTGAGGGCGGTGCGGGTGGCTCGGGATCCTCCGATCCGAAGACGGAGCCTTTTACCTCCGCTTCCGCTGGGTCCTGCGTGACGTGGGATATCAACGAGGATGGCTCTGCCGCTTCCTTCAAAGAGGTGGAATGCTCGGAGCAGCACCGCTTTGAGGTCTCTACCGTGGAGGATCTCAGCGTCTACCCCACCAGCGAATTCGGCCCAGATGCCTCGCGGCCCGCGCTTACCCGCCAGCACCAGCTGCGCGATGAGCTCTGCGAATCCGCCACAGTGAGCTACCTGCACAGCAAGTGGGATCCGCACGGCAAATACGATATTGCCTCCATTTTGCCGCCGGAATCCGCGTGGGATAACGGTGACCGCACCCTGCTGTGCGGCCTACAGACCACCGATGATCACGGCGTGCCGCAATTGACCACCGGCAACGTCGAGGCCTCCGAGCAGGCCAATCTGGCTAAGCCGGGCGAGTGCTTGGCCATCGATGATCAGCAGGTACCGCACGTCGTGGACTGCGGCCAGCCACACCAGCTGGAGACGGTATCCGTCATCGACTTGGGCAAGAAATTCCCCGACGCGTACCCGGACGGCAAGGAGATGGATAAATTCCTCTCGGATACCTGCACGGCCGCCGCTGAGGATTACTTGGGCGGGGAAGAGCAGCTCTACCAATCCACGCTGCAACCGTTCTGGGGCACCGTATCGGAAGAGTCCTGGAATGGTGGCACCAAGTCCGTGAACTGCTCGCTCGTCCACGCCCGCGATGATGGCGGCTTCTCCTCCATCACTGGTACCGCCACCGGTGGCCGCCAGGCGCTCTCCATCGATGGCAACCCGCCGGAAGAGCGCCCTGAGCGCAACCCGATTCGCGATAATAAGCCGGCGCCGTAAATGTATTCCGTCTCGCAAGAGCGCTTCGAGGAGATGGTCAATGACGCCCTCGATCAGGTGCCCGATGAATTCGTGCGCAAGATGCGCAACCTGGTGATCCTGGTGGAAGAGGAAAACCCCGATAATCCCACCTTGCTGGGACTCTATGAGGGCGTCGCTTTGCCTCGGCGCACATTTGACCACACCGGGTATTTGCCCGATGCGATCTTCATCTATCGCAGCACGCTGCAGCGCTGGGCCACGTCAGAAGAAGACCTGGCCGAACAGGTCAAGGTCACGGTCTTCCACGAGCTAGGCCATTACTTTGGCATGGAAGAACACGAACTGCACCAGCTGGGCTGGGGTTAGAGCTCAATATCGGCCCAGCGGGTAAGCGTCCACTCGCCAAATTTCTTGCCGCGCGGTTCCATGACGGTAAAGCGGCAATTGGGCATATAACCGGTATAGGCAAAGTCCGCATCCGCGCCGGTGGCGTGCTTGGTCACCACCCGGATGGCGGCGCCGTGGCTGACGAGGATGACATCGCGGTCATCGGCAAGCTGCGCCGCAATCTCTTCCAGCGCGGGCTGGAAACGCGAAAGCACGTCGTGGAGCCGCTCGCCGCCTTCCATGGCGGCCTGGCTATCGCCGTAGCACCAGCCGCGCATGGCCGTATCGTGGCTGCGGTGGGCGGCCTCGCTGGCATCGAGCTCCCAATCGCCGGCGAAAATCTCCTGCACATTCGGGATGACATCGATGGGAATGGAAAAGCGCGGCAGGTTCCGCTCCTGTTCAAAAGCGCGCGCCGCCAAGGTGGCGGTCTGCTGCGCCCGCAGCGCAATCGAGCACTTGAATTCGACCTCGCGATCGCCCACAAACCCCGCTAGTTCCCGGCCCACCTCCGTGGCCTGGTTGCGCCCCAGATCCGTAAGCTCCGCGCCCGGCGGCCGGGTATCAAGCAGCCGGGAGACGTTGGAATGGGTTTGGCCATGGCGCAGCAGGATGATTCTTCCAGTCATGCGTCCAGATTATTGACCCCTGCGCGCCCTCGCCACCCAGGCATCCGCCTCAGCCAAGTCCCGCGGTGGATGGCCGGCGGGCGTCGCGGTGGGCCAAGAGCCCAAAAAGCGCAGTTCCTCCGCCCGCAACCACACCGCGCGCAGGGCCTCAGCAACCGGCTGGTCATCGATATGCCCAATCAAGTCCACATAGAAGCGGTAGGTGCCAAAGGTCTGGCGCGTCGGCCGCGACTCGATCCGGGAGAGATCCACCCCGCGATGGGCAAAGTCTTGTAAGGCCCCCACCAGGGTTCCCGGTTGGTTGGGCAAGGTGAAAATGACGCTGGTGCGATCCTGGCCGGTGCGCGCGGTCGGGCGCCCCGGCAGGCCCACCAGTACAAAGCGGGTGGCCGCTCCCTGCACGTCGGCCACGCCGCTCGCCCTGGTTTCTAGGCCGAAGATTTCTGCCGCCCGCGCTGGTGCCGCCGCCGCGTCGACCTCGCCGCGCGCTACGGCCTGCGCCGCCGCCGCATTCGAGCTAGCCGGCACGAATTCCACGCCCGCCGCGTTCTCCGTTATCCAGCCACGGATTTGTTGGAAGGCCACCGGGTGCGTGCTCAGGCGCGCGATGTCTTTCGTTCCCGGGCGGGTCATGATGCTGAAGGTAACGGGGATATCTACCTCGCGGTAAATCTGTACGGGATCGCCTTCTACCAGTGCATCAAAGGTCGTCGTCACCGCACCATCCACGGAATTTTCGATGGCGACGCAGGCATAATCGGCCTGCCCGGCGCGCACGGCCGCCACCGCCGCTGATGGCGAGTCCACCGGCAGGGTCTCCACGGTCTTCCCGCGCGCTTCCCACTCGGCGGCGAATTTGTGCACGGCGGCCTCCGTGAACGTACCGGCGGGGCCTAAGAAAGCGATGGTTGTAGTCATGCCCGTCACCTTAGCCCACTAGACTGGTGCGCCATGGACTTTTCCATAGAACGACTGCGCGCGGATGTGCAGGGCATGGGCCCCGCAGAGCACGGTTTTACCTACCTGGATCTGCCGCGCGCGGCTACCCGCACCGGACGGCTGCGCGGGTGGGTCCTATCTGCAAAGGATCTCAACGATGTCGCGGGCATGCCCACCACTTTGGGCAATGCCAAGCGCACGTACTATCCCGCGGTCAGCGAGCCGTTCATCGCGACATTGGAAAAGCAGGGCGCGATATTCATTGGCAAGTCCTCCACCCCGGAGTTGGGCTTGCGCGTCGATACCGAGCCGGTGGATCTTCCCCACCCCGATAATCCCCTTTATCCAGGACGCACCCCGGGCGGTTCTTCTGGCGGCGCGGCCGTCCAGGTAGCCCGCGGCCTCGTGCGCGCGGCGCAGGCCAGCGATGGCGGCGGTTCCATTCGCGTTCCCGCGGCGGCCTGCGGGGTCGTGGGCTTTAAGCCTGCGGGCAGCAACCTGGGCGCGGAGGGTTTCATCACCCGCACCGTGGCCGATAATGCCTTTCTGCGCGGCCACCGCATGATCACCCCGCGCGCCCGCATTGGGCTGTTGCTTGAGCCCCTATTTGCCGCGACTCGGGTAGAGTCCCACCACCTGCGGGCGGCACGCGAGGCCGCGGATCGTCTGCGCGCTGCGGGGTTCGAGGTCGTCCCCATTGCGCCTTATCCGCAGGCAGGGGCCACGTTTGCGCATTTCCGCGAGATCTTTACCTCCCGGTTTGTGGGGCTGCCGCAGGCAGAGGGCTACGCGGCTTGGGTGGCCCAGCAAGGCGCTACCGTATCCGCCGCCGAGCTGAGCGCGGCGCAGCGCCATGTCCGCCACCTCCCGGAGCTTCTTGCGCAGCAGTGGCGGGTCGATGCCATTATCACGCCCATGCTCACCGCGGATCCCCCGCCGCGGGGGCATTTCCTGTCCCTTCCGCACGCGGAGAATTTCGACGCCCAAACGCGCTGGTCCCCGTGGGCTTCGCTGTTTAATATGGCCCAATTGCCCGCCATCTCCGTTCCTTGGGCCATCCCCGCGCACCCGCCCGTCGGCGTGCATGTGGGAGGCATTACGCTTTCCGATGCCCAACTTTTAGGCCTCGCCCACATCCTACACCCATGACCAAGAAACTACGCGCCGAGCTGCTCATCGTCCTCACCCTGACCTTTGGTATTTCCGGGGTCAGGGCGGTGTTGCGGCTGATCAATTCGCTGGCTGCTCCGCAGGCGCTCAATGAGCAATCCGTCACGCTCAACTCCAGCCAATCCAGCCTGGCGTGGGTGGATTTGGGCCTGCAATTGTGCTCGGCGGCGGTCCTTTTTGCCTATGGTGCGCTGGTGATTTTCCTGCTGGCACAAGACCACATTAAACCGGCCGCCTACCGCGCCTCTGATTGGTTGCACGGCGCGGGACTTGCCGCGCTCATCGGCATCCCGGGCCTAGTTTTGTATTTCGTCGCAGTGCAGTTTGGCTGGAGCAAAGAGGTCATCCCCGGTGACTTCGATAATGCGTGGTTAGAGATTCCGGTCTCCCTCATCAAGGCCGCCGCCAATGCCTTTGCGGAAGAGACCGTGGTGGTCATGTGGCTAATGACCAGGCTGCGCCAAGCGCGCTGGACGCTGCCGGCCGCCTTGGCGGCAAGCTCCATTCTGCGCGGTTCATATCACCTGTACCAGGGGGTATCGGCCGGCTTTGGCAATATCATCATGGGCGTAATCTACGGCTACTACTATCACCGCACCGGCCGGGTGTGGCCACTTGTCATCGCGCACTTTCTTATCGATGCGATCGCTTTCCTCGGCTATTCCTTCGGCCTTTCCGTACTTTAAGTGTGGCGTGCTCGCGAGGAAAACGGGGGAATTGGCCGGCGCCTTGTAAGGTATAGCGCATGACTGAATCAGGACGAGATCCGCATCGGGAGGCGCGCCGCGCTGGCGATAGCTCATCCAGTGAGTTCGTCCTTGGGGCCGATGGCCGTCCCCTCAAGGACCGCTACGGTCGGCCCATCCGCCGCCGGCCGCGCACGAATCGTGCCGAGCCGCAGCAGCACATCCCGCGCCAGGAAACCCCTACCCGCTACCCCAGCCAGTACCGGGCCCAGCAGCGTTCCGCGCAGCAGCCACCACAGCGGCCACCACGGCGATCGCAGCCGCAATCGCCGCAGCAGCTGCAACAGCGCTACCAGCCACAACAAGCGCAGCAACCGCCTCGCCGCCACTCTAAGCCGCACAGCCGCCGGAAAAAGACCAATCCGGTCAAGCGGTTCTTTGGGTGCGCCGGCATCTTTGTCCTCGTCGTCGTGGTCTGCAGCCTCATCTTCGCACTGTGGGCCGATACTCGCCTGACCCGCGTGGATGCCCTCCCGGATGAGCAGGTGGCCAATACCTCCGGCACCAATTGGCTGTTGGTGGGATCCGATTCCCGCCAGGGCCTATCCGAAGAAGACCAACAAGCCCTCGGCACCGGTGGCGATGTGGGCGAGGGACGCACCGATACCATCATGCTCTTGCATATCCCGCGCTCCGGCCAAGCCCAGCTGGTCTCCATTCCGCGCGATAGCTACGTGGAAGTACCCGGCTTCGGCATGGATAAGATCAACGCCGCCTTTGCCTACGGCGGGCCAAAGCTCTTAGCACAAACCGTGGAGGGCAATACTGGCCTGCACATTGACCACTATGCCGAAATCGGCATGGGTGGTTTGGCCAATGTGGTCGATTCCGTCGGTGGCGTTGATATCTGCGTGGCAGAGCCCATCAATGACCCCCTGGCGGGCATCGATCTGCAAGAAGGCTGCCAGAAGCTTGAGGGCGGCGATGCGCTGGGTTATGTGCGCACCCGCGCCACCGCGATGGGCGACCTCGACCGCGTGCAGCGCCAGCGCGAATTCTTCGCGGCGCTGCTAGATAAGATCACCTCCCCGGCCACGCTGATTAACCCCTTCCGGTCGATTTCCCTGATTAACCACACCGCCTCCTCCTTCATCGTGGGCGATGGCGACCACGTATGGCACCTGGCCCGCGTGGCGCTTGCGATGGGCTCCGGCGTGGACACGGAAACCGTTCCCATTGGCGGGTTCCAGGACACCGTCGTGGGCAATGTCGTGCTCTGGGACGATGAAGGTGCCCAACAACTCTGGGACTCCATGAAATAGGCCTGAACTCAATCTTCGTATCGAAAAAACGTTATTGAGAAACTAACAAGTGTGGTTGCTATGAAGAATTCAGGGTAAATTCTCCATTCCACAGGATCCATAGAAAGCATCCTAATTATGCCAAGCATGAAGGCTATTGCGCTGGCGGCTGCGAAAGCCCAGGCTATGCACCGCGGCCCTGAGTTTTTCTTGTTCATGCCTTAACCCATCCTAGCTAGATTGCGAAGAAAGCGGCCCTTTCCTCCTCGTTTTATAGGGAAAGGGCCGCTTTGATGTGGTGCGTTTAGCGCAACGTCACCTGGCGGGACTTGATGTTTTCTAGCTGCTTGCGCTCTTCTGCGTTCAATTGCGCATCATTGGAGATTTCTTCTTCCAAGGCCTTATCTACGCCCGCGAGCTTGTCCTCATAAGAGGAGCAATCAACCTCGGGCTGCACGTCAAAGACGGGAGCGATGAGGCCGTGGGTGCGGAATACTCCGGCGAACTTGGTGTCCTCGCCCAAGTTCAGCTCGCCGCGCGCGGCGACTCGCGCCAGGGCATTGAGGAACGCGGCCTCATCGTCGTTCGGGCGCACCCAGCGCACGTGCGCTTTGCCGCCGCCGGCATTGGCCCAAAAGGCGGTGCCGGTAATGTTGTTGCCCACCTGGTGGGATTCGATAACCGAATCATTGGCGGCGCGCATGGACTGCGATACCTCAGGGGTGACCTGCGCGCCTTCCGGAATCCACCAACTGAAGTCCTGGTGGACTTCGATGTCGAGGGTGGTTGCGGCATCGATAAGCTCACTAAGCGCCGGCTGCGAGCCATCGGCCGCGGTCGATTCCAAGGTAGAGCCTGGCTCGTTGTTCTTGACCCAGTTCAGGGCGAAGGCCAGATCCCGGCCAGGGTTGTGGGTGTGGGACTGCACCTGGAGTGCCACAAAAGCATCGCCGCCGAATTCCTCATCGCGGATCAGCGCCGCGGTGGCGCCCGGGAGGACGGTGGAGACGTAGACGTTCCTATCGCAGCCCTTCACGTCGAGCTTCGCAAAAGCAGAAGGCACGAACTCTTGCATGGCAACAAGGGAGGCCTCCGCTGCGAGGCCGCTATAGGGGCGCGGGTCTTTTTCCAAGGCGGCGCGCTCTTTGGCGCGGGCAGCAAGCTTCGCCTGACGGCGGGACATGCCCTCAGGCAGGTCTTCTTGTTTCTTTTTCTTCTTGGCCATGCCTCCAAGATACCTGCCTACAGCTCAATAGCGCGCAGGGCCACCTCCGGCTGATTGGTGGCAAGCATGTCCACGCCATTGGACCAGGCCCACTTCATGTCCTCCGGCTTATCAACGGTCCACATATACGTGGGCAAGCCCTGCGCGCCGATAATGGCCGCCTGCATCTTGGCGCGCAGCAGGGAAACCCCCAGGGCGCTCGGCCGCGACCACATGAAATCCGAGCGATTAAAATGGCGTTCCCAGTCTCGGCGCAGGTAAATGCGGTCAATATGCGGTGCCAAAATCTTCATGCGCCGGATGGCTTTGTGGGAAAAGGAAATAACGTGAATGCGCGGATCCTCATCGAGCCCGGCGGCGCGCAGTCGTTCCATGACCCGCTTTTCCAAGGCGCTACCTTGCCCGGAGGGGTGCTTGGTTTCAATATAAAGGTGGTGGGGCTTGTCCCCCAGCATGGCCAGGAGGTCATCGAGAAGCATCATGCGCTGCCCCTTGCCGATGTCGACCTCGCTCAGCTCCTGCCAGTCCATCGCCGAAACCCGCCCGGCGCGCCCCGTCGTTCGCTCCAAGGTGGGATCGTGCTGGACCACCACCTTGCCATCGCGGCTTAACCGCACATCGCACTCCACGCCATGGATGGGAAGCTCCATGGCCTTTTCAAAAGCTAAGGGGGATAGCTCCGGATATTTTCCGGAATATCCCCTATGCGCGACGATGTGCACTAGCCGAAGAACTTCTCTTTGATGTCATTGAGCGTCTTTGCAGAAGCGTCGAAGCGTTCCTTTTCGTGCTCGTTGAGCTGCAGCTCTACCGGCCGAACGATGCCGGTGCGGTTCACGATGGCCGCGGTACCGATGTAGAGGTCTTCCACGCCGTACTCGCCCTGCAGGTAGGCCGAGACGGGAAGCGCCACGTCCTGGTTTTGGATGATCGCGGCGGTAATGCGCGCCAGCCCCATGCCGATGCCGTAGGAGGTCGACCCCTTTGCATCGATAATGGAGTAGGCGGCGTCGCGGGTTTCTTCAAAGATCTTTTCAATGCGCTCGGCGTATTCCGGATCCTTTTCCAGCTTCTGCGAAAGCGGGACACCGGCGACATTCGCGGTGGAGACGGCGGGCAGCTCAGAATCGCCGTGCTCACCAATGATGTAGGCGTGCACGGACTTCGGGGCCACGCCCTCCAATTCACCCAGCATGTAGCGGAAGCGCGCGGAGTCCAGAATCGTACCGGAGCCGATGACCCGCTTGTGGTCAAAGCCGGAGGCCTTCCATACTGCATACGTCAGGATATCGACCGGGTTGGTGGCGACCAAGAAAATGCCGTCGAAGTCATTAGCGATGACATCTCCGACGATGCTGTTCATGATCTTGACGTTCTTATCCACCAAGTCAAGGCGGGTTTCGCCGGGCTTTTGGGCGGCGCCGGCGCAGATGACGACCATGTCAGCGTCCGCACAATCTTCGTAGGTGCCCTTGGTGACGCGGGTACGCTGTGGCGACCAGACCACACCGTGGTTGAGGTCCATGACATTGCCTTCCAGCTTCCGCTCATCGATGTCGATGATGGCCAGGTGGTCGACGATGCTCTGGTTGACAAGTGCGTAGGCGTAAGCGACTCCCACGTCACCCGCGCCAATGAGAACGACTTTATTTCCTACATGATTTGCCATGACCCCATTGTGCAACGCCGGGCGGGGTTTTGCATGCGGAATGTTTCACACTGCGCAACGAGGCATGTTCTGGGATAATGGGCAACCATGAAACGCGCCTTCAGCCGCGCTGCACTAATTTCTCTTGGCGTAGTCGCGGATCTCACGCCCGTCGTCCGCATGACCAGCCGGCAGACGTTGCCGCCCCATATGTCGGCCGGAATCTTAGGCGCAGAGCTGGCCACGTGGGCCGCGGTATCGCCGTCCTTGCTGCCCCGCCCGTGGTGGGTGACGGCAGCGAATGTATCTATCGGCCAGGCCATCGGGCACCTCGGGGCGGCCACGACGAGTTTCGTGCTCAACCGGCTGGGCAAGCGTCCCCAAGACCGCTTGGGCCCGCAGCACCGCCAGATTTTGCACTTAGCGATTGGCGCCGGCACCGCCTTCAACGCGGCGCTCTCACTGCGCAACCAGGAAAAGCAGGCGGGTTTGGTCAATAAGCAATTGGTTCGCGGTCCGGCTACCGCGGCCATCGGCCTAGCCGCCGGCACCGCCGGATACGGCGCGCTGCTCTTGGTGGGCGAGGCCGCACAACTGACCGTGACCAAACTATCGCGCCAATTGGGCCGCTGGGTTCCAGCACTCGTGGCCTGGCCGGTCGTTACCGCAGGCCTAACGGTGGCCGCGGTGGGGCTATCGGACCGCGTGGTATTCCGGCGCTGGATCCGTTCGCTCTCCCACAAGGCCCAGCGCCTGAATAAACAAATCTTTCCCGGCACGTCGATGCCCTGGGAGCCGGAGCGCTCCGGCAGCCCGTGGTCACTTGAACCTTGGTCCGCGCTGGGGCAACAGGGGCGGCGGTTTGTCTCCAACGGCCCGCGCGCCCGCGATATTCGCAGCATCACCGGCGCTCCCGCCAAAGAACCCATCCGCATTTATGCCGGCTATATCCCAGGGCGTTCTTTTGCCCAGGCGGCGAAGAAGGTGCGCTCAGAATTGCAGCGCACCGGTGCGCTGCGCCGGGATACCATCGTCATTCAGATGCCCGCGGGATCCGGGTGGATCAATAACTGGGGCGCGAGCTCCTATGAGTTTTTGACCGCCGGTGATTGCGTCACCGTCACCATGCAGTATTCCTACCTGCCCTCGGTTTTTGCCTACCTCGTGGATAAAAACGCGCCCAAGCGCGCCGCCGCGGAGCTCATTTCCGTGGTCCAAGAAGAAATTGACAAGCTCCCGGAAGAAGACCGCCCGCGGCTCTACCTTGCGGGGGAATCCCTGGGTGCCTACGCCATTATGGATAACTTCCAGAACAAGGAAGAACTCCTGGCCGCCTGCAGCGGCGCGGTCTTTTCTGGCCCACCGCGGATGACGCACTTTACCCAGCGCCTGCGCCGCGATATCGGCTCGCTCGAGCGGCTCCCCGTCATCGATGACGGGCAACACGTCCGCTTTGTTGCCCAACCGGAACACTCGCGCCACGATGCCTTTGGCAACGATTTTCCTTCCAGCTGGCGCCGACCTCGCGTGCTCATCGCCCAGCATGCCTCCGATGCCATCGTGTGGTGGGACCTGAACCTGATGTTCCGGCGTCCCACCTGGATGCACGAACCCCAACCGGAGACACTCCGGGCGGATACGCTCCGCCACCTGCGCTGGGCGCCGTTTATTACTTGGTGGCAGATTGGCCTGGACCAGATCAACTCCCTGAACGTCCCAGGTGGCCACGGGCATAACTACTTTCAGGAAATGCTCTGGTACTGGGACGAGGTCCTAGGCTCCCAATCGCGCCTGAACCTCACTTCAAAGTTAGCCGGCAAAATCGCCGGATTTATCCGGCTCGACGCCTAATCGCACTTCACACCGGTGCTGTGGTGCGGGCAGTATCCGTTCGGCACCTTGTGCAGGTACTGCTGGTGCTCGTCTTCGGCCAAGTAGTACTCGCCAGAGTCCGTATCAGCTAAGCGCTTTACTTCCGTCGTGGTTTCCCCAAAACCAAATTCTTTGAGCTTATCCGCGTAGCTATCCACGATTGCTTGGATCTCTTCCCGCTCTTCTTCGGTGCGGGGATA
This sequence comes from Corynebacterium sp. KPL2830, assembly GCF_040225635.1. Taxonomy (NCBI): domain Bacteria; kingdom Bacillati; phylum Actinomycetota; class Actinomycetes; order Mycobacteriales; family Corynebacteriaceae; genus Corynebacterium; species Corynebacterium sp. KPL2830. The sequence goes on from NZ_JBEHFR010000012.1 coordinate 57,788, forward strand.
AAACGCGGAGCGGTACTGCGTGCCCACGTCATTTCCTTGGCGGAAGCCCTGCGTCGGATCGTGGGCTTCCAGTGCCTTCACCACGAGCTCGCGCAAGGAGATCTTCTCCGGGTTATAGGTGACCTCGACGGTTTCTGCATGGTTGGTTTGCCCGCGGCAGACCTCATAATACGTGGGATTCGGAGTCGTGCCACCGGCGTAGCCAACCGAGGTGGACTCGACGCCATCGGTCTCCCAAAACATCTTCTCCGCGCCCCAGAAACAGCCCAGGGCAATCAAGATCGATTTCTGGCCGTCCTTCCACGGACCGGTAATTGGGGTATTTAGCACCGCGTGCGGGGCTGGGTCCAAGACCGGCTCGCTGCGGCCCGGCAAGGCATCTTCCGCAGCCACCATCTTCGGCTCTGGTTTAAACATCCACATCAGGTAAAGCTCCTTTCTCCATTTCCCTTAATAACGTTGTACTGGGAAAATAGATTCCCGGGCCACTAAATATTCGCTGTAATTGCAGATTTCAAATTAATCATGGCGAAATCTTTCGATCGTGCCTATCATCGGGACACGTACCCGAAGAAAGGATTACACAAATGGCTGTTTACGAACTTCCTGACCTCCCATACGCATACGACGCACTGGAGCCACACATCTCCGCAGAGATTATGGAGCTCCACCACGACAAGCACCACGCAACCTACGTGAAGGGTGCTAACGCTGCCCTCGAGGCACTGGAAGAAGAGCGCAACGGCGAGGCTAACCCAGACCGTATCCGCGCCCTGTCCAAGAACTTGGCATTCAACCTGGGTGGCCACACCAACCACTCCATCTTCTGGAAGAACCTGTCCCCGAACGGTGGCGGCCAGCCCACCGGCGAGCTGGCAGAGGCTATCGACCGCGACTTCGGTTCCTTCGAGAAGTTCCAGGCACACTTCGCTGGTGCCGCTACCTCCCTGCAGGGTTCTGGCTGGGCAGTGCTGGGTTACGACCACATCGCTGACCGCCTGATCATCGAGCAGCTCACCGACCAGCAGGGCAACGTTTCCGTTGACTTCACCCCGCTGCTCATGCTCGATATGTGGGAGCACGCTTACTACCTGCAGTACAAGAACGTGAAGGGCGACTACGTCAAGGCCGCTTGGAACGTCTTCAACTGGGACGACGTTGCAGAGCGTTTCGCTGCAGCTAAGAAGTAACTTCTAACTTAGTTACTTTCCGCCGCCTTTCCTTACTGGAAGGGCGGCATTTTTATGCTTGCACTAACCCCATCAAGGGTGTGGCGCAATTTACACCGCCGCCCGTGAAGAGAATGCTGGTATGCATGACCAGAAACCGGCGCGCCACCATCGCCATGCTCCTGTTGGGCTTGGCGGTGTTTTCTAGCCTCTATACCACCCAAGCAATTTTGCCCACGTTGGTAACGGATATGGGCATCTCGCACACGGAGGCGGCCATGACCGTTTCGGCCGCCACCGGCGCGTTAGCCATCTGTGTGGTTCCGGCGTCCATTCTTTCTGAGCGCTATGGGCGCGGGCGCATCCTCCTCATTTCCGCCATCGCCGCCACTATCTTGGGCCTCATGGTGCCCCTGGCCCAAGAGGGCTGGCAGCTCATTGCCCTGCGCGGGCTGCAGGGCGCGATGTTGTCTGGAGCACCGGCGACGGCGATGGCCTGGTTATCGGAAGAGCTCGAGGATCACGCTTTGCCTAAGGCGATGGGCCTTTATATCGCCGGCAATTCCGTGGGCGGGCTCACCGGCCGCATCATTCCCGCGGGCCTCGTGGAGTTTTCCTCGTGGCGCTGGGCTCTGCTCGGCTCCGCCGTGGTCTCCCTAGCCTTTGCCATTACCTGCTGGCTCCTCCTGCCCGCCCAGCGAAATTTTCACCCCAAGCCAATTCACTTCCACTCCGAGCTGAGCGCGGTCTTTGGGCACTGGGCAAATAAGGATCTCGCCACGCTATTTATCGTTGCCTTTTTATCCATGGGCACGTTCGTGTCCATGTATAACTTCCTCACCTTCCGCCTAACCGGGGATTTTGGCCTGTCCCCGGCGCTAGCTGGTTTTGCCTTCCTGTTTTATCTCTCTGGCACGTGGTCCTCGGCCCGGGCGGGCACGCTGGTCGCCCGCATTGGGCACGGTAAAACCATGGTCGGTTCTGCCGCGCTCTTTACCGTGGGCATTATCCTCTGCGCCGGCAACCTGGTCATGACGCTTATCGGCATGGTGTGCCTGACCGTTGGTTTCTTCGCGGTGCACTCCACCGCGTCTGGCTGGGTGGGGCAACTGGCCACCCACGACCGCGCCGAGGCGTCCTCGATGTACGTTTTCTGCTATTACCTGGGCTCTTCCATCGTGGGCGCCTTAGCAGGCGTGCTTTTCGATGCCCTCACCTGGCACCAATTCATCGCCTGCTTCACCGCCTTTGCGCTCGCTCTCACGGCATTGACTTGGACCAAGGTTAAATCCGACTAAACTCGGTTTTATGCCTCAAGATAAGTGGTCGAGCCGCACCTGGCACCGCAAAGCCTCACGCCCCGTGTCCATCTGGATGATGGTCTTCATCGTGGTGGGCGCAGCGCACATATTCGTGCCCAACTATCGCTGGGTACTAATCCACCTCTTCACGTTGGGCCTAGTCACCAACAGCATCCTGGTGTGGTCGCAGCACCTGACTGAAAAATTCGTGCAACAAAAATTGCCGGATTCCGCCCGCCCCAAGCAGCTCGCGCGCATCTATATCCTCAATATCGGCATCATCATCGCCGTGGCGGGCCAAATCCTCGTGCAGTTCTGGGATCATCACTGGATACTGACCCAGATCGGTGCCACGCTTATCGCGCTCACCGTTTTATGGCACGCGGTGTCCTTGTTTACCCAGTGGCGAACAGCTAAGGATAAGCGCTTCCGCCCAGTTGTCGGCGCCTATGTGCTGTCCGCGCTGTGCCTGCCGGTAGGTGCGGTCTTCGGCGCAATCCTGTCCATTCACCCGGGCGATCCGCAGTTGCTCTTAGCCCATATCGCCGCCAATATCGGCGGTTTCATCGGCCTTGCCGCGGCAGGTTCTTTGACCATCCTCTTTCCCACCATCTGGCGCACGCAGGGCACCAATGAACGCATGTCCTCCTCGTTCCTACTGCTTACTCTGGGCGTGGTGGCAACGATCATTGGCGCATTTTTGAACTTCCCGCAGCTCGGGCTGATTATCTATTGCATCGGCTGGATCCTAAGCCTGCAGCAGTGGCTTGGCAATGTCATCGACGTCGCCCGCGCACCGCGCGATCGCGTTAACTTTGCCTCCGTTTCGGTGCTGATGGCCGCACTCTGGCTGGTGCTATCCCTGGCGTACTACACCACGCAGCACTTCCTCGTTGCGGAACCAGGGCTTCCCACGCTCGGCCTCGTCGTGGGTTTTGCGGCGCAGCTGCTCATCGGAGTCATGAGCTATCTTCTTCCCACCACCATGGGCGGTGGCCCCGGCGCGGTCCGCGCGGGACTGCAAGAGCTGGATCGGTGGGGCCTGTTGCGCGCCACATTCGTCAATGGCGGCCTGCTTATCTGGATAGGCACGGATATCTCCGTGCTCAAGGTAGTGGCCTCGCTGCTATGCATTGGCTCTTTGGCGGTCTACCCCATATTCATCGCCCGCGCGGTCAAGGCCCAAAAGCAGGTGCTAATGAAAAAGGCGGAAGGTCCCGAGCCAAAGACCATCGCGGACTGGAACCAAATCTATATCGGCCTTGGCATCCTGCTGTTCATATACATTTTTATTGCCGCGCTCTAGAGCTCCGGGATTCCCGGCGCGCCGTCGCTCATCCACTCGCGCACTATCCGTGTGGCGTGGACATCCCCGGCGTTATAGTCCAAGAGGCGCTGCCGGACGCTCATATCGCCCGCTAGGGCCTCCCGGCGAGCGTTCACGGATTCCTCGCCATCAAAGTCCTCGTCCGGCCACCGGAATCCCGCCACTGGGGCCACCACTTTGAGCCCCAGCCCAAAGGGCCCCGCGAAGGATCTCCTCACGTAGGCAAACATATCCACCCACTCTGGGGAAGAGATAAAGTCTTCTACTTCCCGTTCATCCACATCCCGGAAGCGCTGCGCGGAGCGGCGCATCCAGTGATTCTCACCGTGGGCGGAATAGCAATAAGCGGCAAAGGTCTTGCCCTCTGCATGCGCCGTATCGCGCAGCCGCATCAACCACCGCCAAAATTCGGCGAAGTTCTCCGCCTCAGCGCGCCCGCCCAGCGGCTCCCACGTCACGAAGGGGTGGTACTCGCCTTCGAACCACGCACCCCACAGGTAGGCACCCTGGTCCATGTAGGCTTCCATGTCCACATCCACCTCGACATCCGCCCGCGGCACCGAAGTATCCCCGCGGCGCAACAGCGTCTGCCCAGAGCGCCACGCGGCCGCGAGACGGGAGGGCTCGCCCACATTGGCATCGATAAGCGCCTGCACCGTGGTAATCCCGCGCTCGCGGAAGGGGCGGGCGCGATCGCCCGGTAAGAAAAGGGAAATATCGTCCGCCGCCACCAGTTCTTGCTCGCACAGGGGCCAGAACCTGCAACTCGCGCATTCTTTGACCCGCACCGGTGCGGTGGGAAGCGGCTTATCCCAGGCGCGCTGCACGTCAAACTTCGCCGTCTCCGTGAAAAAAGCCTGCTGGCGGTCCTGACCAATGGCACCGCCCCGCCCGGAGTTCAGGCCCATGTCCTCTAAGGCCTCGGCGGCAAGCGCCAAACGATAGCCATCGACGGCATGGTGGCGGGCCTTGTACGGAACCTCCATGGGCTCGCTCAACCCAAGGCGGTGGGTGGGCACGGCAAGCGTGGTTTTCTTTGGGTGCTTGCGCGCGACGCGGTGGTTGCTCACAATAATGGGGGTATAGGAGCCCGCCTCCCGCAGCAGCAATTCCACATGCACTTTCCACTTTTCGGTGGCAAAGACCGCATTAGTGATGTGGGTATAGCCGGAGGCCAGGGCCTCCAGCGTTGCCATGGCGCGTTCCCAATCATCGCCTTCTAGATCGATGCGCCGGAAACGGCCAGGGGCTTTGCGCGGGAATAATTCCATCACCGCGTCTACGGCGGCGCTGTGGCGCTCGGCGCGAGCGATCGAGGATCGGGTGCGCGGAATCTCCGGGTGCGCGCGCCGCTGCACCAAGCGATAGCGGCACCCAACGAGATCCGAAGCTACAACGACATCCTCCACACCGGGTGAGCTTAATAGAACAGCAAGGTAATGTTGAATCCAGACTCGATCAAACGTAAGGGAAAATTATGAGTATCCTCAAGAAATTGAAAAAGGCTCGCCAAGAAGCGCGCGCGCAGGCCAAGGCGGCGAAGGCGCGCGCCAAGGCTGAAGTAAAGGCCCAGTCGAAGGATCGCCGCCGTCAACAAAAGCTCCTTGCCAAGCAAGAAAAGCACCTCGTCAAGGCCGAAGAAAAGGGCCTTAAAAAGCGCCGTAAACACGAACAGAAAATGGCGGAAAAAGAACTGGAAAAGTTGCGCGAGGGCCACTTTAATGCCGGCAAGGTCAAGCGCTATGCCGGCGCACTGCGCACCGCCGCCCCGCTTTTGCTTCCCCTCGTTTATCGCGCATTCGTGGGCCTTAAGTCCGAAAAAGAAAAGCGCAAGGCTCACAAGGCGGGCGTAAGTTCGGCAGAAATGGCCTCCTTTTCGGGTTACGGCGCGCCGCTCAAGGCCCGCACCGCCGGCATCCGTAATTCCCTCAAGGATGTAGATCTGCCCGCCGGCTTCAAGCGGGACGTGCGCGAGCGCCTCGAGGAGGTTGATTCCGCGATCGATAACGCCGAATTCATGACGGAGCAGCAGCGTCGCCGTGCACATAAGACCATTAGCGGAGAGATCGATTCCGTTACTGCGGAGATTCAACAGCGCCTCGGCGCTTAATTTCTCCTTTTCTTTCCACCAGTCGCCGTTCACCTTTCTTTAAGGTAGCGGCGATATTTTTATACGTAAGCGCCAATAAGTAAATTTTTATTGTCTATTAATTTCTACACTGGTAGAATTGAATTAAAGTTAATTCAGATTCCAAATTCCAGTATTAGTCCAACATATCTACGCAATAAACCATGGAGGCACTATGGCACGCCGCGAAATCACGCAATTTTATGATGACCTTGATAATAAACTCATTGGTGAGGATGAATTAGAAGTAGTCCGCTTCAGCGTCAACGGGCGCAGCTACATCATGGATCTATCCCGCGACAATGCTCGCCGCTTCCATGAGGCAATCGCTCCCTTTGTCGAGGCCGCACATGCCGCCCCCGATGCCGAGTCCCCACAGGTCGATCCCCGCAAGGTCCGCGAGTGGGCGAAAAAGCAGGGCCATGACGTAGCGCGCCGCGGCAAAATCCCCCAGGATATTATCGACGCCTACAACTCCGCCCACTAGACGCTTAGAGCACGCCCTGTTCCCTGGCGGCCGCCACCGCAGAGGTACGCGAGCGCACACCCAATTTGTCATAAATGTGCACCAGGTGGGATTTCACCGTGGCCTCAGAAAGCATGAGGTCTTGACCGATCTGCCGATTCGAGGCCCCCTCCGCCACCAGTTGCAAAACCTCTAGCTCGCGCGGGGTCAATGAGGTGCGGGGCGTGCGGACTCGGGTCATGAGGCGGTCTGCCACGATGGGCGAAAGTGCCGAGTCCCCCTCCGCCGTGGAATGGACGGCATCCAAAAGCTCCTGCGGTGGGGCGTCTTTTAGGAGGTAGCCCACCGCGCCTGCCTCGATGGCGCCGAGGATATCCGCATCGGTGTCATAATTGGTGATGACCAGCACCTTGGGCGGCGTGCTCATGGTGGAGCGAATCTGCGCGGTAGCTTCGACGCCACCCATAACGCGCGTTCCTTCCAGGCCCGCCCCGAAGCGCAGGTCCATGAGGATGACATCGATACCGCCTGCTTGTGCCGCAGACACCGCTGCCTCCGCCGTCGCTACCTCGCCCACTACGTCGATATCTTCTGCACCTTCGAGCACCGAACGCAGCCCCAGCCGCACAATCTCGTGGTCATCTGCCAAAAGGACCCGAATCACGACATCCCTCCTATCGATGTTTTTCTCATCCAAAAGTTTAATCTACCGCCTTATCAAAGGGCATACTAACTGACACAGCCGTGCCCTCCCCCGGCGCGGATTCTATGACCACCTCGCCGCCCAGCTCCTGCGCGCGGCGCCGCATAGCAGATAGGCCAATATGCCCCAAGCCCGCCGGCGCGCTTTCCACCGTCGCGGGCTCAAAACCCTGCCCATTATCCACCACATCCACGCGCACCTCGTCGGTCTCATAGGTGACGGTGATCCGGGCGCGGCTAGCATGGGCATGCTTGACGATGTTCCCCACCGCCCCCTGTGCAATCCGCAATAGCGCCGCCTCCATTTTCATCGGCAGCTGTTGCTCAGCCCCCTCGCTTTCGACCTCCACCTGGAACCCCGCCGTAACGGCGAAGTTTTCCGCCATGCGCGTCAGCGCCGCCTCAAGGGATGTCTCCGTTAGAGTGGGCGGCTGCAGCGCCGCAATCATGGCACGGGCCTCATGCAGGTTATCCGCGGCGGCCCGCCGCGCTAGCTCAATGCGCCGGCGGGCGGCAGCAATGTCTTCCTTATCAAGATCCCGGTCGGCGGAGTGCAGGAGCATCTGAATCGATGACAACCCCTGGGCCAAGGTGTCATGAATCTCGTGGGCGATGCGCTGGCGCTCTGCCACCATGCCGGCGTCCCGCTCCGTGGCCGCCAACTGCGTACGGGTTTCTACTAGCTCCCGGTTCATGCGCGAAAGGGTGCGAAACGCATACGTAATCGCCACGGTTACCAGTGCCGAGACCGCCGGACCCATCACCCCGCCAAAGGTCAGGCCTCCCGGTATCTGCACCACGATGGTGAGCACGGTAGCGCCAATCACGCATAGGATACCCGCAGTCATATCCAGCACGGTCAGGTACAAAAAGTACATGACGAATACCAGGTAGATGGCAGCGGGAGCCACGAATAGATCCGCGCCCCATAACACCGTGAGGATGCTTATCCACAGGTAGCGCATAGGCCGCGGCCACTGCTCCGCATAGATCGATCCCGCAAAGTAGACGGCCGCGAACCCCACCAATAGCAATAGGTTGATAAGGGACTGGGACAGCGGCATTTTCACCGACGTAAAAATACCCACCACCAGCAGGACCGCCGTTAAGAAGTGGATACCGGTGCGTAGCGCATCGGTATCCCGATCTAGTGTGGAGCTCATGCGCAAAAGCCTACTTGTCCTTCTCACACTGACCGGAATAGGGATCGCGGGATGCCAGACCGAGCAAGCAGACCAAGCCGAACCGGGAGACGAGGTGGCATCGGAAAGCGCCGCCATCAACGTGGAACAGACCGCAGAGGTCAACGAGTGGAGCGATTGTCCTTATATCGACCCCGGCTGGTTAGAAAATACCAATGGTGAGCGCCTTACCAAGCAGGGCATCGACACGCGCTTTCCCACCCCCGCGTGCGTCTTCTGGTCCTATCAGGACCACCCGCAAGCTACCGTCATCGTGCGCGATATGCCCACCGTAGAAGACGCCCGCGCCGCGGTGGATTGGGCAGCGCCAATCGATGCCACCGAGCCCGCCTCCTTTGCAGGCTGGGAAGGCGGACGGGGCATCATCAATGAGCAGGCCGTCTATGCTGTGCAAAAGGACACCCACGCGGTGCTGGTGTGGAGCAATCAGCAACAGACCTTCAAGTCCGAGCAGATTGCCCAGGAAGCCATTGCCAATTTAGGGCTTTAAACCGCGACGTCGTTATAGGGCATCATCGGCGACACCCAGGGGAATACGACCTCCATGAGGAGGAAGAACACTCCCACCACAATGGCGATGGCGAGTAGCGCCTTCACTGGCTTCGGCCCTGGCAATAGATTCCACAAAGCGCGATACATTACTTAGCTTCCTTTCCAACTTCCATCGCGTGCACGATCATGCGCTCGGCGTTGGAAAATTGTGGGTGACAGGTGGTCAGAGTCAGCATTCCCTGCGTGGGATCCGCTTCAGTTCCCGGCACGGGGTCGATCACTGAGACATCGCCAGGCGTGGTGATGTGCCTGCCGGCAACATGGCTATATTCATCAGGTACCTCATCGAAGCAATCCGCATGCTCGCCATCGATGGGCAGCACCTTGTAGGTAATCTTTTCCGTTTGGGTTTCGATGATGATGTCATCGCAGGTGTGCAAAGAACCCAAATCATTAAATGGGGCACCCTTGCCCACGCGGTGCCCAGCCACCGCAAAATTTCCCGTCTCACCTGGCATTTGTGTGTCCTCATAGTGGCCCGGGCCGCGTAAAAGATCATCGTCGTCCGTGCCTTGGATGATGGCAAAGTGATAATCCGAGCCAAAGGCCGGGATGTACATCTGTGCGAAGGCATCTCCCAAATCTGGGTTCATTTTCTCCCGGGGATTGCGCCACTGCTCTTCTAATTTTGCATTAGCTTCATCTTGTAAGCGCCCTGATTCCACATTCGTCCAATAGGCTTCATAGAATGCAAATAGAACTAAAACCAAACCAATGGTTAGCATGAGTTCGCCCAGAACTTTTGTCATGTTCTAAACCATACTTCCTCACCGAAAGGAAAACCATGTTCGAGTTCTTCATGTACCCGGTTTCCGGAATCATGAAATTCTGGCATTGGCTGATCAGCGGCTTCGTTGATGAATCCGCTGCGTGGCTTGTCTCCATTTTCCTTTTGGTGCTCACCGTGAGGGGCATCGTCATCCCCCTCAACTGGATGTCGCTGCGCTCCGCACGCATCGGCGTTCTCATGCGGCCGGAGAATAACGATATCTCCAAGGAAATGAACCAGGCCAGCACCAAAGAGGAAATGGCTGCGCTCATTAAAAATCAGCAGGACCTCATGAAGAGCTATAACTACAAACCTGCTGCTGGCTGCATCCCACCGCTCATCATGATTCCGGTTTTCATTGGTTTGTACCAAGTGATCCTTCGGATGTCGAAGATCGATCAGGACTCAAAGACCGTCGGCATGCTCAATGCTGACGACGTCGCCGCCTTTCGTGAAACCATTTTCTACGGCGCCCCGATCACTGATTTCGCCCGCGAACACGGCGATCTCCTCAATCCCGTCCTTATTGCGGCCATCGTCTTTACCATGGCGAATTCCATCATCGCCCTCATCCGCAGCTTCCGCACCACGCAGTTCGATCTCAAACTGAACCGCCGCATATTCATTTTCATGGGCATCTTGCTCATCATCGTGCCCTTTTTCCTCTGGCACCTGGCTCATAATGGCCCCATTCCCGTCGCAATCATTATTTATTGGGGCTGTGCATATTGGATCACCCTCATTCAGACGATCATCTTCGAAATCATGCTGCGCGAGTTCTACCCGCTTACAGATGAAGTGAATGCGATGCGTCGCGAGAGCCTGCAAAATTGGCGGAATAAAGAAAAACAACCCGCTCTTTCCAAGGAGGAGAAAAAGCGGGTCAACCGGCTGCGCATTGAGGCACGCAAGTACCTTAAATCGAATAATCAGCAGGAGGAGCCGAAAGCATCTGAGTAGCCAGCTCGCGGGCCGTATATAGGGGCCCGGCTTCCTTGGTCAGGCGGGCTCCGGCAAGACCGCCATCGAGGAAAATTAAGAGCTGGCTTGCTTGGGAGGCCGAAGGATAGCCGTTGCGCTCCGTCAACAGAGCCGTCAGGGTGGAATGCACCCAATTGCGATGCTGCATGCAAGCCGCGACGATGCCACGCTCCGAATCCGTTTCAGGCCGTGGGTACTCGCCCGCTGCATTCAAGAAGTGCGAACCGCGGAATCCTTCTTCCGGCTCTTCCTCAATGACCTTGTCAAAAAAGGCCAAAATCTTCTGGTCCGGATCCTGCATGGCAGCCGTCCGCTGCTCCCAGTCTTGGCGGAACTGCTCGTCCAAAGATTCTACGTAGGCAATGACCAAGGCATCCTTGGAGCCAAACAAAGAATATAGGGATGCCTTGGCCACATCCGCTTCGCGCAAGATTCGGTCAATACCGATGACGCGAATGCCCTCAGTTTTAAAGAGCTTTGTTGCAGATTCCAGCAATCGACTCCGCGGGCTGGGGCGATTGCGGCGCGACTTCTTCTCTGCCATGGATTCCTCTCTACAACGACAAAACCGGTTCATCTACACTTTATAGACAAACCGGTATGTACGCTAATTATATGCGGACTATTGCTTCACTTTGTCCACAATCCACAGCAAAAGGCAAGCGCCCGCGGTGGCCGCAACGATGGAGAAGATCCAACCACCGCTAGCCTCAATATTCAGTAGCTGGATGATGATGCCACCGATGAGGCCGCCGACAACACCCACCACTAGGTTGGTGAATAGCCCGTGGTCACGCTTCATAATCTTCTCTGCCAGCCAACCGGCAATGATACCAACAATGATTGAAGTAAATAGACCCAAACCTAGTCCCATGATTTCCTCCTAATATAAACCTATCGAATACCACCCAGTTTAAACCCCTGTGACTCAAGTGGCGATAACAAATGCGATACATTTGTATAGCAAAGTGGCTTTAAAACACCAGAAGCGCTCCACCCCGACCTAAAAGCCGGGAGAAGAGCGCTGGGAAGTCAGGCTAGTGAAAAATTTAGCCTTCGTCGTCTGGACGTACCACCATCATCGGGCACGGTGCAGACTGCAGCAATGCGCGGGAGGTAGAGCCAAGGACCATACCCTTGAACCCACCACGGCCGTGGGAACCAACGACGAGAAGCTGCGCGCCCTCGGCAGCCTCCGTCAGCGCGCGGACGGGGCGGTCACGGGTGATCTGCTTCTTCACCTCAACATCTGGGAACTCTTCGTGCGGTTCCTTCAGGTTTTCTTCCAGTACCTCGGTCTGCTCCTTTTCAATTTCTGCCCACTCAGATTGAGCTGCAGAAAGGCCAGCGAGGGATGCCTGGATTTGCATATCCATCCAGGTGTGCACGGCTACTAGGGCCGCGCCGCGAGCCTGGGCCTCGCGGAAAGCATAGGAGGTGGCCTTCTGAGAGACCTCGGAACCGTCCACACCAACGACAACTGGGCCGTACTTGGTGGAATCGGTGACATTATTATCTTCACGAACCACCACTACCGGGCAAACGGCGTGGGAAACAACCGCGGCGGAAACAGAGCCCATGACCATGCCGGACAGGCCACCCATGCCGCGCGAACCCATCACGACCATGGTGACGTCATGAGACATCTCCAAGAGCATGTCGATGGGGGAGCCCTCTGCGATGGTGTGCCCAATCTTGAGCTCTGGGGCGACCTCGTGAGCGATTGCACGAGCTTCCTCGATCTTTTCTAGGGTCTCATCCTGCAAGTCATCGTAGAGATCCTTCGGCGGGACCATACCTTCTGCATACAGGAACTGCGGTATGGTGTAGCTCGATGCGATGCGCAGGGGGATTTCCCTCTTCATCGCCGTATTTGCTGCCCAACGGACGGCGTTCTTTGAGGCGTCAGAGCCGTCGACGGCGACGACTACAATGTCTTCCTTAGCCATGATCTTTCCTTTCGGTGGTTATAACTTAATTATAGTACGGATTAGGCTTAATGGTTGACAGTTGCAGGATCAGAATTGGACGGAGAGAAAATTTCGAGGAGCATTCGGAATACGTCCCTCATCACCGCGCCAATTCCGTCATCGAAAAAGGCCAGCACCTGGTCCGCGAGAGAATTAATATCCATGTCAAACACACTAATACATCACAAAAAAGGATTCAGCCCTTTGCCTATTAAAAATGGGCTCAACCCTACGCGCGTACGTACGCCGGAGGAAGGTCTCAGCACCTGGGATTTTCTCAGCGAAGTCATATCCTCCCAGCGTCATCGCCACCCCAATGATGATGCACAGGCACTGTATGACCGATTCACCGCGGGCGAGGTAGTCCTGCGCGATCAAACTCCCCTAAAGCCAGGTAGCGTGCTCGGCAAAGATGTTGATGTTTTCTTCTACCGCATACCCGCCCCAGAAACACCCGTGCCCTATGACATCCCCATCATCTATGAAGATGACAACATTCTGGTAGCCGATAAGCCCCCATTCATGGCCACCATGCCGCGCGCCCGCCACATCGTCGAAACCGCCACCGTTCGCCTCCGCCGCTCCACCGGAAACAACGAATTAGTGCCGGCTCACCGCCTCGACCGGCTCACATCGGGCTTGCTTCTTTTTACCAAGCGCAAAGAGGCCCGCGGCGCCTACCAGTCCCTCTTTGCAGAAAAGAAAGTCCACAAGACCTACCAGGCAGTCGCGGAATTCCGCCGCTTGCCGACGCCCCTCCAATGGTCCTCCCACCTAACTAAAACGCCTGGTGAAATCCAAGGACGAATAGCAGATGGTGAACCAAATGCTTTCACAACACTAGAATCGGTAGAACCCATTGATAAGGCCCCTTACGAAAAAGTTCACGGTTCACTAGCTGACCTCGGCATTTACACCCTCAAACCACAGACTGGGAAGACCCATCAATTGCGGCTGCACATGTGGCAGGCGGGCATACCGATCCTCGGCGATCCTGTCTACCCTACAATTTTCCCTGAGGAATCTGAAGACATGTCCGTTCCCATGCACTTAACAGCAACGGACTTAGAATTCACGGATCCACTCAGCGGAAAGCCGCGTCATTTCATCTCAGGCCTTCCATTGGCCACGCACAACCTGCTTTAGTCTCCCGGCACCTTCGACCGCTATTCTTCTCGCCTCGTGTCATCAAAATTCAGATCACTAAAGTCGAGCGATTGTTCTCCGGAGTCGTCCGGAGCGCTATACCCCCTCTGGGGAGAGAAAACCCCATTGCCATTCTCAACAGGTTTCATGTTCCTATCGCATATCAGAACAACGACACCGCAGACGATCATCGCAGTCGATGCTGACAGTACCAAGATAAGCCCGGTCCCCATCTCGACCGAGAACAACCTTCCATCAACGTCTCCTAAATTCGCAGTAAAGCCTTGCCACCCATGATCAGCGGCCCAGAAAGAAGCTACGGCCGCCACGAGCGTAGGAGCACCGCGCCATCTGGCTCCCCGCAGCCCGCTCAGATCATTGCCGACCAAGCTATAAGCAATCGCGAGGGATCCGAGGTACAAGTTGATAATGCCCTGCGTTTGCCGCGCAGTGTAGGAAAAGGAACCATAGCCCCCTAAGTCGACCCTCCCCAGGTTTGGAAGTAGCCGACAATTAAAAATAAGCTGCAAATGCCAGAAATAATGAAGCAAAGTCGGACCAAACCAGGCAGCTTAACACCATTATTTGGTTCAGGGCTCAACCTCTCCTGTTTGGTCCGACCCGAGCCGCCATCTTGGCGCCCATAGGCAAACTGTCCTGCGCCATAGTCCCCTCGCGCATAGTGCTCGCTTCTTTCTGGCATATCTTGGGGATCACCTAGGTCAGAGCTGTCTTTCGCCATGACTCTCCTAACGGCCTATAAATTATCCGCCATACTTTTGCAAGACAAACTACAGAAGTATTTGAACACGATAATAAACGAACTTCCGCAATAATGGCGTGGCCTAGCTATGATTTCTTTTGAAGAAGTGCCGAGTCTGGGTTGGGCCTGACCGAAGAAAGCACGCGCTGTGGAGCCGAACGCATGCTGGATAAAACATGCAGAAGTCCAACCGATAGCACACGCCCCAATGCGGAACTGTTGATTGTTTGAACACAAACAGTTGGACGAAAAGCCAGCCACGGTGCCGTCGCCGATTAATACATCACTAACGATGCCAAGCACCAAAGAAGTGCCCTTCTTGGAGCACTCTGGCACTCGATACTGAAAACGTGGAACCTACCAGTTTTTATCAATCAGCTGTCCGTGGCAGCCTTCATTTCAGCTGGCCAGACCGTCACTGCTTTGTACGTGTTGTAAACACACGCTACGAACACAACAATATTTCCAAAAATGAGCCACCGCGGTGCATCGTTCGGTAGAACGACTAAAAGAACAGCACTGACGACGCAAAGAGTAGCAATGTTGGTACCCAACGCAATGACCAGCATTCTCCGCCCGAGGCTCATTTCTGTTCTCCTAATTTTCTCTCGCTCGTCTATCCGTACCAAGCAATGGATAAATTGATAAAGCCAAAACCGGTTAAGCTAGGGCGCTATGCTCTCACAGACCCAACCGAACCTGCGAGGGAGCCGTCCGGAAAACACATCCACGGCCATCCATCCCCGCTACCGTGTCCCGAGAAGCATTCCCCATTAAGCCCTAAGCCAACACCCTGGCCGGCAAAGTCCTTAGTAGAGGTTTTAGCCCCTCATGTCCAGCACACCGCAGCTTTGGCACCAAGGCCTAAAATAACATGGCTAGCTCCAGACATCGCTATTTTTAGAAATTGCTTCGCTGATCGCGAAGTCAAAATGAACATGCTTTCCCGCGAACACGAGGACCATCCCCAATCCTGTACCCATTAAAAGACCTTAACCTCATAAAACTCAAGGGATCACGAAGAGGGGCAAGCACACCGTTGGAATCGGTGTCCTTGCCCCTTTTCGGTACGAACTTTATTTTGTTGTTGTTTGTTGTTTGGTGTCGGCGGTGACTTACTCTCCCACAACCTCCCGGTTGCAGTACCATCAGCGTGTACAGGCTTAGCTTCCGGGTTCGGAATGGGACCGGGCGTTTCCCTGCAGCTATGAACCACCGACAAACCTAAAAGAACACTACCCACCACTGCGTGTGTGGTGTTGTGTCAGATACTGCATAGTGGACGCGACACACAAGAATGTGTACTTTGTTTGTTTACTCGCTTCACAAGTCCACCCAACAATCCAACCTCAAACCACATAGTGTTTTGGGGGTTGTTGTGGTGTGTTTGTCTTGGTC
>NZ_JBEHFR010000013.1:0-68562 GCF_040225635.1 Corynebacterium sp. KPL2830
AGACAGCCTTTTGGAACTAACGCCCGGCCTGCCCGATACCGCCGGCATCATCACCCCCGAATGGCGCGCCGCCTGGCGCGGTGCCGCCGCCCAGCCGCTTTCCGATGCCCCTCCACTCCCCCACCACATAGCCAACCACCTGCGCCACATGCGCGGGCTGCGGGTAGATCCGCGCCGCATCGTCGTCACCGCCGGTGCCCGCGATGGCCTCGCTTTAGTGCTGCGCACGCTCGGTACGGCGCTGCGCGTCGGCGTCGAATCGCCCGGCTACCCCAGCCTGCGCCGCATCCCGCAGGCACTCGGTCATGAGTTGGTGAACGTGCCCACCGATGCCGATGGCGTTACCGTTCCCGATACCGACCTCGACGCGCTCATCGTGACCCCAAGCCACCAGTATCCGTATGGCGCATCGCTGCCGGCCGAACGCCGCGCCGAACTCGTGGCCTGGGCCCGCCAGCACGGCGCTTTGCTGATCGAGGATGATTTCGATTCCGAGCTACGCTACGTGGGTCAGCCGCTGCCAGCACTCGCCGCGCTCGCCCCAGAGCGCACCGTATTGCTCGGAACCTTTTCCACCGTGATTTCGCCGTCCATCGCCTGCGGCTATGTGGTGGTCCCGGATGGGCTGCGCGGGGGCATCGACAAGCAGCGCGACATCTTTGGCCAGCCGGTTGGCACCATCCCACAGGCCGCGCTCGCCCACTACCTGGCCAGCGGGGCGCTACGGCGTCACACCGGCCGCATGCGCCGGACCTATAAGCGCCGCCGCGACCTCGTGGCCGACGCCCTGGGCACTCTCCCCGGCGCGCGCCTGCTGCCCATCAACGGCGGCCTGCACGCGGTTTTGCTCTGCGATCCGGCCATCGTCCCGCGCGCCGCCGCCCGCGGCATCAAGCTGACCCCGCTGCGCGAATACTGGGGCGGCGTGGACGCCGAAGACGGCGTCGTTTTAGGCTTTGGCCACTTAAGCGATGACGACCTGCGCCGCAGCCTGAGCGCAGTCGCCGCAGCTCTGCGCGAGTGTTAGCCTGAAATTAAAATCCCTGCATAGAAAGGCGTAGGAATGACGCTTGGCCCGTTCGAGCTTCTGCTGATACTCATCCCGCTGGCTATCTTCATCGGACTTATAGCCGGTGTCATTTATTTAGTCGTGCAGGTCGCGCGCAATTCCAACGATATAAAGCAAAATTCGCAGGACATCGCGCAGCTTCGAGAGGCACAGAAAAGCGGCCCCTCCGCTGGGCAGGGGCCGCATTCTTAAGAGCCTAGTCCGCAGGCTTTTCCGCATTCACCGCCTGCGAGAAGTTTTCGCTGAATTCCTTAAAGCCCTTATTAAAGGTGCCCAGGTTTTCCATGAACCCGCCCATGATGTCTATGGGCAGCGGGAAGACGATGGTGGAGTTTTGGTCCGCGCCAAGCTCCAGCACCGTTTGTAGGTAGCGCAGCTGCAGCGCCGCCGGAGCCTTGCCCAGCTCCTCTGCGGCCTCGCGCAGCTCGCGGGAGGACTGCAGCTCACCGTGGGCCGAAATAACCTTGGCGCGGCGCTCGCGCTCCGCCTCCGCCTCGCGCGCCAGGGCGCGCTGCATCATCTCTGGGATCTCAACGTCCTTAATCTCTACGATGCGGGTCAGCACGCCCCACCGTTCGGTTTGGCCGTTGATGATCGCCGCCAAGTCCTCGTTGAGCTCCTCGCGGTGGGCCAACAGGTCATCCAGGCTCGCCCGCCCCAGGAGCGAACGCAGGGTGGTCTGGGCAATCTGCGAGGTGGCCACGGCGTAGTTTTCGACCTCGAGGACCGCCTTGCTCGAATCGGTAACCTCGAACATGACCACCGCATTCACGCGCACGGACACGTTATCCTTGGTGATGATTTCCTGCGGCGGAATCGTCAGCGTCACCACGCGCAAATCCACGCGCTCCAGCTTATCGATGCCCGGCAGCAAGAAATGCAGCCCCGGCTCCAACATCGGCCGCAGGTGGCCAAAGCGGAAGGTCACGCCCCGCTCATACTGCTTAATCACCTTGAGCGAGTAGGACAAAAATACCCCGATGAGGGCGATGATGATGCCGATGACAATCGGCCAGAATACGGGAGCGGACACTTAGACTTCCCCTTCCAGTTCTTGACGCACCGAGCGATAGCGCGTGGATTTTCCGTACTTCGAACCATAGCGATCAACCTGCGCCGCCAATTCCGCCTCGCGGTTATCCATCTCCGGCACCACCAGCTGCGGCGCGTTCGAGGGCGTATTCCACAGGTGGCGAGCCAGCGGGTACACGCCGAATCCGGTAATGATGAGCACCGTGGCCAGCGTCAACGCCACCTCCGCGGGCGAATGATGGCTAATCAGCGAGGCCAACGGCAGCAGGTAGCCCATCGCCGCCACCGCCAGCGCGATGCCGCGGTGGAAGCGCCCCGAATCCGAGTGTGGCCACGGGTCCAACTGGCGCGTGACCTCCCGGCCGTGGTGCGAGACCGTGCACTGTTGCTTGACCGGGCAGGTATTGCACACGGTCGGGTTCGCACGGTAGCGCATGACGCGGTTTTCCGGGTCGAAGCTGGAGGGCCAGAGCCAGTGATCTTCGGGGCATCGCCAAGCATCGTGGTCTTCCAAGTACCGGAACGTGCCGGATTGGTTGGACATGGTGCGGTTGGCGGTTTGTTGCGCGAGCAGGTCGAATACCCAGGCCACTGCGAGCAGGAAGAGCCCGTAGCACGCGGATAGTACGGTAAATGCACCCGGCATTAGTCGTCCTTCTTATCCGAGCGGTAGGTACCGCCCCACTTGGTGCGCGATTCAAATTCCTGGCGCGGCGCGGTGGCGGAATCGCCGCGCTCGGCATCGGGATCTTCCTCCTCCACGAAGGAACCGCGCTCATCGATGTACCCGTAGCGCCGGCCCGTGGAGCTGCGCTTGTCGACGCGCCCCTTGCCGCCCGAAACCAGCCCCACCGAGGAACCCACGGGGACCTCGCCCGCGTGGTCGTCCTCGTCTGGGGTGATGATGCTAAACAGCGGGTTGGTTGGGTGCTCCTCCACCGTTGGGATCTCCTTCTTGTAGAGCACGCCGCGCAGCGCCATCCAGAGGAAGGGCAGGACGCCGAGGAGGAACATGACATCGCCAGGCAGGCGCAGCCATTCCATGATGAAGTTGCCGGGCTGGGTGATATAGCCCAGTGACCGCGCTTCCACGTAGCCCGATCCGACGGATTCGTAGAGCTGCATGATGCCCAGCGGCAGGAGCGAAATGACCACCATCCACAACAGGCCCAGGTTTTGCAGCCAGAAGGCCCAGCCCATGGCCTTATCGGACCACTTATCCTTGGGGATGAGGTAGCGCAGCGCAAAGACCGACAGGCCCACGGCCAGGAATCCGTAGACGCCCATCATCGCGCCGTGGGCGTGGTTGGCGGTAAGCGCCGTACCGATTTCGTAGTAAGAGACGATGGGCAGGTTGACGAGGAAGCCGAAGATGCCCGCGCCCAAGAAGTTCCAAAAACCGACCGAGACCAGGAACATGACCGCCCAGCGGTGCGGGAAGGGGCGCTCGCCCGAGGCGCGCTGGCGGGATCCCAGCTGCATGAAGGTCCATGCCTCAACGGTCAACAGGGTCAGCGGCACGACCTCGGCGGCCGAGAAGAATGCGCCCAGGGCCATGTGCTCGACCGGGGTGCCCGAGAAGTACAGGTGGTGCATCGTGCCCAGCACGCCACCGGTGGAATAGAGGATGACGTCCAAGAAGATGATGCCCAGGGCGATCTTTTCGCGGACCACGCCGAGCAGGACGAAGACGTAGGCCACCATCACGGTGGTAAAAAGCTCGAGGAAGTCCTCTACCCACAGGTGGACCACCCAGAAGCGCCAGAACTCTGCGACGGAGATGTGGGTTTCCGATCCCGCCAGGTTGCCCACTGCGTAGAACGCTGGGATGGCCAGGCCGGCGTAGAAGAAGAGCCACGGCATATTGGACTTATGCTCGTTTTTCAGGCGGCCGCGCAGCTGGCGGTAGATGATGCCAATCCACACGAACATACCGATGGTCAGCAGCACCTGGAAGAAGCGCGGTAGGTCCAGGTATTCCCATTGCTGGGAAAATAGCGTGCCCTCTTCGATGTAGCCCATGGTGGAAAGCCATTCAAAGGCCATGGAACCAAAGACCACGGCCGCGATGGCGCCGAGCAGGAACCATACGAGCCAATCCTGCTTTTTCGGTTCCTTCTTGCCCACGAACGAGGCCAAGAAAATACCGGCCGCTAGGAGCCCGCCGGCGGTCCACAGGAGGGAGAGCTGCACGTGCCAAGTGCGCGAGACGTTATAGGGGAGGATTTCTTGCAGCGGGATGCCAAAGAAGCCGGTTAGTTCCGTGCGATAGTGCTGGCTCGCCGCACCCAGCAGCGCCTGGATCAAGAACAGCAACGCAATGACCAGGACGAACCAGGCCACCACCTTCTGCGATTTGGTCAGCCCGACCTCACCCGGCTGCTTAAAGTCCAGGTTCGGCGCCTCTTCTGAGTGCCAACCGATGGACTTAGACCACCGGCCGTAAATCGCAAAGATCAGGCCGGTACCGCCGATGAGCGCGATGAGCGAGAGCACCGACCACACCACTAGATCCGCGGTCGGACCGTTGTCCACGCGCGATTCCGCTGGCCAGTTATTGGTATAGGAATAGTCCTGGCCCGGACGCTCTGCCGCCGAAGCCCACGCGGTCCAGCCAAAGAAACCAACGAGGTTATTGATGTCTTGCTCATCGGTAATAAAGTCCGACGGCAAGCCACTGTTGTGGGAATCCGGGCCAAAGTACTGCGCGTAGTAGTCCTTATTGGCCTCGAATGCCGAAATCTGGTTATCGGTCCACTCCAGCACGCCCGTTTCTTCGTCATAGCGGTTGGTGCGGAATTCTTCTACCACGGCCTCTTCGGGAGTGGCGGAGGAATCAATGAAATCGGGGATACCGTTCGCGTCGTTTTCCTCGCGGGCATGGTCGAGGGCGCGGCGCAGGTACTCCGCCGTATAGTCAGGGCCCAGGTAGGCACCGTGCCCCAGCACGGAACCGTATTGCTGCAGGCCGCGGGCTTGGTACAGCGCCTGGCCGTTAGTGATTTCGTCCTTGGTGAGGACCGTTTCGCCCGTGGATTCGGAGACAATCTTTTCCGGCAACGGCATGGATGCGTCATAGGTGCGGTACGCCAAAAATCCCATGACCAAAAAGCCAAAGATCATGACGAGGGCGATGCCCTGCACCCACACGTTGCTCACCTTGAGGACCGGTTTCTTCCGGTCTTCAACCCCAGTCGTGGTGGTGGCCATAAAGTGTCCTTTTCACAGTTGTAGAGAGTTCGACATACATCATTATGAACGGATAAAGCGGTGTTAAATAGTCGAACGGAAGACCCCTACCCCCATTCACCCTCATTAGACGGCCCGCACGCGGTCACTATTGGAAAAATCGGTGCACCATATAGCCGGGTTCCGCCCCCAGAATGCCCACCCAGCTTGTTTACCCCCGGTTTTTCCGTAACAATTAATGCATGACATTCGCAGAGCACACCAAGCGCAATTGGCTCATCACGTTATTCGCCGCGATCTTCCTCGCCGCCATCGTTTGCATGATTTTCTTAAACGATCCGCACCGCACGATGGTGGTCGCCATGGTCTTTATCGCCTCGGCAATCCTGCTCTTCGGCGCGATCCTCGGGCTCTGGTACCTATTTCGCCGCAAGGACGAGAAAGACCCGCAGTAGATAGGCTGGGGCGCATGGAATTTAGCTTGCTTGGCCACGCCTGCGTCGCCGTTGCGGCGCCGGGCGGGCGTATCCTCATCGATCCCGGCACTATGACGCCCACCATCCCCGACGCCGATGCGGTGCTCATTACCCATGCGCATGCAGATCACCTAGACCCGGACCGGCTTCCCGATGCCCCACTCTGGGCGCCCGCCGAAGCCTGCGAACAGCTGGGGCGCGGTACCGCGGTCTCACCGGGCGAGACCATCACCGTCGCCGGCCTCGACATCGAGGTACTCGGCGGCCAACACGCACCGATCCACCCGAATATTCCGCGCCCGGCCAACGTGGGCTACTACTTGGGCGGCCTGCTCCACCCAGGCGATCAGTACATCGATCACCCCGCAAACGTGCTGCTCCTGCCCATCGCTGGGCCGTGGGTAAAGGCCGCGGAAGCCGCCGATTATGCCCAGCGTGTCGGCGCCGCGGTCACGATCCCCATCCATGACGCCGTGCTTTCCGATGTCGGCCGCACCGCCTTCGACACCATGCTCACCAAAGCCGGAGTACAGGGCTATAAGCGGCTAAATCCAGGCGAAAAATTTACCGCTTAGTCTATTTTTATTCTCTGACTATCCTGCGGTTTCGCAGCGGGGTGCTGTACGTTACATACCGCTTGGTCTAGTCTTGCGTGGCATGACGACGAAATACGATAACTCCAACGCAGACTGGTCCTTCGCTACCCGCTCCGTTCACGCAGGCCAAAACCTCGACGGTGCGCACAACTCCCGCAACGTGCCGATTTACCAAACCACCTCGTACGTCTTTGATGACGCCGAGCACGCGGCCAACCGCTTTAACCTCTCCGATGCAGGCCCCATCTACACCCGCCTGACCAACCCAACGCAGGATGCGCTGGAAGAGCGCCTCGCCTCCCTTGAAGGCGGCGTGGCCGCCGTGGCCTTTGCCTCCGGCCAGGCCGCAGAGACCGCGGCCATTTTCAACCTCGCCTCGGCAGGCGATCACATCGTTACCTCCCCGCGCCTCTACGGCGGCACCTCCACGCTTTTTACCGTCACACTCAAGCGGCTTGGCATCGACGTCACCCTCGTGGAAAACCCGGATGATCCCCAATCCTGGCAGGACGCCGTGCAGCCCAATACCAAGGCCTTTTACGGCGAGACCTTTGGCAACCCAGTAGCCGATGTCCTCGATATCCCAGCCATCGCCGAGGTCGCGCACACTAACCAGGTCCCACTCATCGTGGATAACACCATCGCCACCGCGGCGCTGGCCCGCCCGCTCGACTTGGGCGCGGACATCGTCGTGGTTTCGACCACGAAGTTCTACACCGGCAACGGTTCTGCCGTGGGCGGCGCGATTATCGACGGCGGCTCCTTCGACTGGACCGTCGAGCGCGACGGCAAGCCAGTATTCCCCTACTTCGTCACCCCGGACGAGGCCTACCACGGCCTAAAATACGCCGACCTCGGCGCCCCCGCCTTCGCGCTCAAGGCCCGCGCCGGCCTGCTGCGCGATACCGGCGCCGCCATTTCCCCGTTCAATGCATGGCTGACGCTTAATGGCATTGAGACGGTAGGGCTGCGCATCGACAAGCACAATGCCAACGCCCAGGCCGTGGCCGAGTACCTGGAAGGCCACGCCAAGGTAACAAAGGTCAACTACGCCGGCCTGGATTCCTCGCCGTATAAGAAGGTCAAGGAGAAGCTGGGCTACTCCTATACCGGCTCCGTACTGTCCTTCGATATTGACGGCGGGCGCGAGGAAGCATGGGCGTTCATCGATGCCCTAAAACTTCACTCCAACCTCGCCAATATCGGCGATACCCGCTCGCTGGCGGTTCACCCGGCGACCACCACGCACTCGCAGTCCGATGACGCCGCCCTAGCCGCGGCGGGTATTGCGCAGTCCACCATCCGTTTGTCCGTGGGAATTGAAGATATCGACGACATCATTGCTGACCTCGAACTGGGATTTAACGCACTGGCATGAGCTGTATAAGTATCGGCGATTTTCGCACCGAAGCAGGCGCCACGCTTTCCGATGCCCACATCGCCTACCACCGCTTCGGCCATTTCCTCGGCGATCCGCACGGCGGGAATAACGTCATCTTGGTGGAACACGCACTGACCGGCAATGCCGATGTGGCCGAGTGGTGGTGCGATCTCATTGGCCCAGGCAAGGCGCTCGATACGACGAAGTGGTGCGTTATCGCCATGAACGCACTCGGCGGCTGCAATGGCTCCACCGGCCCCTCTTCCCCGCATGCGGATGGCCGCAGTTGGGGATCCCGCTTTCCGGCTCTATCCATTCGCGATTTGGTGGCCGCAGAGAAAAAGGCGCTAGAAGAACTCGGGATAACGCGAGTGCATGCGATCATCGGTGGTTCCATGGGTGGTGCGCGCACCTTGGAATGGACGCTGATGTACCCGAATGCGGTCGATGCTGCATGCGTTATTGCCGTCTCCGCGCGCGCCTCCGCGTGGCAGATCGGTATCCAATCGGCGCAGATTTCCGCGATTGAACGCGATCCCTTCTGGCACGGCGGCGACTATTATTCCTCCTCTCAGCGCCCCCGCGAGGGCCTGGCGGCAGCGCGACGCATCGCGCACTTGACGTATCGCGGCGAGCAGGAAATCGATGAGCGCTTTGGTGTTCAGGCCCAAACCGGCGAAGAGCCGCTGGGGCCCTATCGCCGGCACGACCAGCGCTTCGCCGTGAACTCGTACCTGGATTACCAGGGCTCGAAGCTGGCGGATCACTTCGATGCCGGTTCCTACGTCACGCTTACCGAGGCCCTCAACCGCCACGACATCGGCCGCGGCCGCGGCGGCCTGAACCGCGCGCTCGGTTCTTCACAGGTACCGACCATGGTCGTGGGCGTCGACACGGACATCCTTTATCCGTATCACCAGCAGGAACACCTCTCGCGCAACCTGGGCAATCTGCTGGCCATGGCGAAGGTAGTCTCACCCGTTGGCCACGATGCATTCCTCACGGAATCGCGCCAAATGGACCGCATCCTGCGCAACTTCCTCACCCTGTCCCAACCGCACCCGCTGGACGTGGACAGCACGATCGACTACGCCATCTAGCCAACCCCACCTGCACGCCGGCGCGGTGCGCAAATCCGCACCGTCTACGCTAGCGGTTTACGGTCGCTGGTGGCTCGACGCACGGCCCCGGCACTCCACTGGTAGGACTCTCATCATATGGCGCACGGGTTTACTGTCGCGGGTGGTCCGGCACACGAACGGGGCGCGGCGCGAGGCAGGCAGTGGCGGGGTCCGGATCGAGGGGCGCGATGTGTAGCTAGCCAGGACTCTTTACAGAAGGCATACAGAAGGATCGCCGAAGCGGCGCAGCATTTACTGCGCTGGCTTCGGCGATGTTTTTTATCGGGCCCAGGGCGGGCGCCACACGATACCTTCATGTGGGCGGCGCTCTAAGCGCCCACGACGGGGCGGGGCATTCGGGTCATCGTCGTTAACGGCATTGTGATACTTGCAGGCGATGGTCAGGTTCTCAGCATTGGTCTCGCCGCCGAGCAACCACGGTTGCAGGTGGTGAACCTGGCATTCATCGGCCGGAATATGGCAATCGGGCCACGGGCACACCGGATTTTCCGCCATCGCCATCTGTCGCTGCTTCCAGGTGGCCAGCCGGCGCGTGTGGTACAGGTTCACGGGACCGGTGACGGGGTGGATGAGGGTGATGAGGCCGGCATCGGCAAGCGCGCGCTCCGCTAGCTGCGCACCGGTGATGGTGGCGCCGTTGGTCAGCTGCAGGGTGACCTCGTCCTCGCCGTGGGTGACCTTCACCATGTCATCCAGGGTTAGGACCACGTTGGTGGTGATGGTGGAGGTAGCTGCGCCCTCTGCAAAGACCCGGCGCGCATCGTCCACGGTGGAGACGTGGTTATTAATCTCGGCCACCAAGTCCGATTCCGCGGTGATGGTCAGCGTCCACAGGTCATCGGTGCGGCGGGTAAGCCGTACGCCCTCCGCGCGCTTCTGTGTGCGCTCCTCCTTGACGCGGCGGCGGGCGCGCTTTTCTATCTCGCTGGTAGAAACGTTGAGCCGGCACAACTCCTCGCGCAGGGCCCACGCCGCGCGCTGGGTCTTTAACTTCTGCGCGTGCACCTCAATGATTTTCAGCGCATCGAGCGGGAGCGCGGTGGTACGGGCGGCGCGCTGCTTTGCGCTAAACGATGTCCTGCCAAAATACGTATCCGCCAAGCGCGCGAATTCCGCGGCCTCTTTATCGCTGAAGCCGCGGTCTATCAATTCGGCTTCGGATAGCCCAGCGCACTCCCCGATGAGCGCCATCGGGGAGTTGATTGCTGCGAGGTAATCCGAAATCATGGCCCCGAGCCTAAACCGCGGGTAGCGGCGGGCGCGAGGCCAAGAGTGCTGCGGCTGTGGATAAGCACGCGACACGCCGCAGATTGGTGATACTGAAACAATCACCTGTGGATAACTAGCTGCCCAGCGCGTCCACGGAGTAGGCGAGAAAGGCCATCAGCGCGCCGATGACGCCGGTAAACGTGGCATCGAAGCGGCGCGATCGCACCGCCAGCACGCCGACGCGGCTCGAATCACACGTCAGGCGCACCACCGTCAGCCACAGCAGCGCGAGCCCGAGCAAGAAGGTGGCCCTGCGCCAATACTCGAAAATGGCGTAGCCGCCGGACAAAGCCACCCCGGCGATGAAGAGCCCGATGGCCACCCACTGCACGGAAGCAGGCAGCGGGGACGGTGCCAGGTGCGCGTCGTGAGGATTGTCTAAATTCACGCCAGCTTTTCCGCGCGCTCAACGATGTTGCGTACCAAAAAGGCGCGCGTGAGCGGTCCGACGCCGCCTGGATTGGGCGAGACGTATCCGGCCTTATCCCAGCAATCGGGGGCGATATCGCCGGTGAGCTTGCCGTCGACGCGGGACACGCCGACATCGAGAAGCGCGGCGCCTTCCTTAATCATGTCCGCGGTGAGCATGTGTGGCTGGCCGGCGGCGGCGATGACGATATCGGCATTGCGGGTTTCGGCGGCGAGGTCCTTCGTGCCGGTGTGGCACAGGGTGACCGTAGAGTTCTCGCTGCGGCGGGTCAGCATCAAGCCAATGGGGCGACCGACGGTCACGCCGCGGCCGATGACGACGGTCTTGGCGCCGTTCAGCTCCACGCCGAAGCGGCGCAGCAGGTGCAGGCAGCCATTCGGGGTGCACGGCAGCGGGGCTTCCTCGTTTAACACGAGCTTGCCCAGGTTGACCGGGTGGAGGCCATCGGCGTCTTTTTCCGGATCAATGCGCTCGAGGATGGCGTTTTCATCCAGGTGCTTGGGCAGCGGGAGCTGGACGATGTAGCCGGTGCAGGCGTCATCGGCATTGAGCTCATCGATGACCGCCTCGAGCTCCTCCTGCGAAATATCCGCCGGCAGGTCCTTGCGAATGGAATTAATACCCAGCTTTTCGCAATCGCGGTGCTTCATCTTTACATAGGACTGGGAGCCTGGGTCCTCACCCACCAGAACGGTGGCCAGGCCAGGGGTTATCCCCTTATCCTTCAGGGCGGCCACGCGCTCGGCGAGGTCCGCAAAAATCTCGTCACGGTACAAGGTGCCATCTAGTTTGGTAGCGCTCATAGCCCCCATCCTAGACTGAAGGCATGAGCCAGCTGCACATCGTCTTTGATAATCCCGTCATTCCCACCAATACCGGCAATGCCATTCGCACCGCGGCGGTAACGGGCGCGAGCCTGCACCTGATTGAGCCGCTGGGGTTTAACTTTGACGATAAGCACTTAAAGCGCGCTGGGCTGGACTATCACGACCTGGCAGATGTGCAGATTCATAAGGATTTCGACGCGTGCATGGAGGCGCTGCCCGGCGCGCGCGTTTTCGCGTTTACCACGCATACGGATAAGTGGTTTACGGACGTGGAGTACCAGGACGGCGACGTACTGCTCTTCGGCACGGAGCCAACTGGCCTGCCAGATGAGCACGTCAACCATCCGCGCATCACCGATCAGGTGCGCATTCCGATGGTCCCGGCCAGGCGCTCGATGAACCTCTCCAACTCCGCATCGACCGCGGTCTTTGAGGCCTGGCGCCAGCTTGGTTTTAAGGGAGCGGTGTAAGTTCTGGCAGGTCGCGGGAGCGCAGGCGGTTAAGGAGGGCGTGGGCATCGGCAAGCGCGAGGTTGCGCGCCGCCATCTTCACGGGCCCCTGCACAAGGTCGAGCTCCACCGTGGCTAGGCCGAATAGCTGGGAAATCGGGCCGCGGCGCAGGGTGAGTTCCTGGATGTGGCGCAGCTCGATGGCCTGGACGCGGCGGTTGAAGCGGCCGGCGCGTACGATAACGTAGTCACCGGCCAGCGCGACGGTTTGCTGCCGGTAATCGATGGGCGAGACCCATTTGGCGCGCGCGGGCGAGGCGTAGGTCAGGGCGGCATCGGCGGGCAGGAATTGCCGGGCTTGCTCGCGCTTGCCGACGGGCACGATCCGCGTCGACCCCGATCCCTCGCCGCTGGCCGTGCCACCGTAGCCGGCGACCGACACGCGCGTTTCGTACCAGTCGAAGGACCGCCACAGGAAGGGCTGGGTGACCTGGACGGCGTGGATGCGCTCGAGGCGGATGTTTTGGCGGCGGCGATCGGCAAGGCCGTAGGTGATATTGAGTACGCCATCCTCAAGGCTGGCGGTATAGCGCCACGAGGAGTCAATCACGTTCCAGGCGCGCGGGACAGTAGCCAAAAGGATGGGCAGCGTGATGGTCAGGGACATCGGCGTGACCACGAGGAAGACGAGGGCCGCAAGCAGGACGATCGTGGACGCGTGCAAGGCGGCCGCGGCCAGGGATCGCGCGATGGGGATTTCGGGGATGAGGACGTTGTCCTCTTCTTCGGCCAGCTGCTCCTCAGCTGGCCGCTCTCGCGGCTTACCGTGGACGCGGGAGAGGATTTCGGCGCGCAGGGCCTCGGCATCGCGCTTTGTCAGGAAGGCGATTTCGATGGCGGACGACTGCCCTCCGGCCGTTTCCACGCGCACGGCCGCGAGCCGGAAGAGGCGGGCGATGACGGGCTCGACGACGTCTACCGCCTGCGTGCGGTCATAGCGCGCCGTGCGCTGCTGCTTCGAAATAACCCCGCGGCGCAAGGTGAGTTCCTCCTCGCCCAGCTGGTAGCCCATCTGGCGCCACCACACGCCGGAGACGAGCCAGACGACCGCACACACTGCGATGAACCCGGCCAGCGCGAGGCCAATATCGCGCAGGTCTGCCGCGCTGTGTTCGCCGGTAACGAAGGCAAAGATTCCGCGCAGTGCCTCCATATTGACGTTTAAGGCAAAAGCCGCGATGACGGCCAGGATGACCGACCACAGCCGCAGTAGCGGGGTCAAGCGGTGGACGCGGTGGTAACTCATAGCCCGCTCATCCGTTCGCGGGCGTGGTGGGTGAGGCGGGTGCGGAGGGCATCGGCAAGCGGGGCTTCCAAACCCTTCACCGTGGCATCCGTGGTTGCGGAGGCGGTGTGCAGCTGCAGCTCCTTGAGCCCGAAGGCGCGCTCGAGGGGGCCGGCGGTCACGTCCACGAACTGGATGCGGCCGTAGGGCACGACGGTGAAAGAATGCCACAGCTTGCCGCGCGTAATGAGCAGCTCATCGTCGGTTTCGCACCAGCCCATGCGGCGCACCTGGGCCGGGATGAGCCAGATCAGCCAGAAAAAGAGGACGGCGAAGAGTCCCGCCGCCCAGTAGAACCACGGGGTCCACCAGTACCCTGCCGCTGCGGCCGCCGCGGCGAAGATAACCGTCCAGCCCAAGTGGCGGATGTAGCGCACCTTAACCAAACGCGGCGAGACGGGGTTCATTTCTTCGCTCATAACTATTGACAGTAGCAATCGGGCCCGCACCCTTGCGCAACTTATCGTTAATCAATATTATCGAATTACGACAACATCGAAAGTCGATAAGGAGTCGACGGAAAGGATTGTCATGACCACCCCGCAACCCACCTCCCAAACTGAGCGCCGCGAAATTACCGCGGCGGCCGCCCTCTGCCTGTTCACCATTGTCATCCTCGGCCCCACCTACCTGCGCGACCTTGTCACCGGGCACTTTTCCACCGCGCTGAGTGCGGCCATCCCGGAAGGCCTAAGCAAGCACAACCTCGACGGCGGGCCATTCTGGATGCTCACTGCGGGGCTCGTCGTCAAGATTGCAGGAATCTTGATTATCGCGTTCTTCGCCTACCGTTTGGTCAAACCAATGCTTCGTGGACAGGTTTTCAATACGAAAAACATCCGCTTCCTTAACGGAATGACCATCGGAATCCTTGTCTGGTTTATCGGACGCTTCCCACTCGAAGGTATGGGCAATAACTGGGCTTCCTCGCAGCTCGAAATTGACTGGTGGGCCAACCAGAGCGGATCCTCATTAGGCGAGCTCGCGCTGCCCTACCTTTTTGTCTGCACCCTCCAGCTCTTCTCAGTTGCCATCAAACGCGGCAGCAAGCTCGAAGAGGAGGTCGAAGGCCTTGTCTGAGGCGCAAGAACCCCAGGTGATCTGCCACCTCGACCGGATAATGGAGGAGCGCGGTATTACCGGAGCGGCGCTCGCCAAAGAGGTAGGTATCACGCCAGTTAACCTGTCCGTCCTGAAGAATAATCGCGCCAAAGCCGTGCGCTTTAACACCCTTGCGGCACTGTGTGCGGCGTTGGACTGCCAGCCGGGCGATATCTTCGAAGTGGAATAGAAAACCTTGTCAAAGTGTTGGGTTTATGCAGTACTTTGACCTATGTCCACGGAAATCTATAGGAAGAACTCCTAATGGATAACTAACTCACCGCAGGCGCTTAGTACTAGCCGGCGATGTTTTCTCGGCCTAGCCACCGCTTTTGGGCTTCGATGCGGAGAAAACTAACGGAAATCGCGGGAGCCGCGCGAGAGGAAATCGCCAAAATCCAGCGGCTCGAGCTTGTCTGCAACCACGCTTACCGCGCCGGTGGCATTTTGCACGATGCCGCGGATGATAAGCGCGCGAGCGGTGCGGGCGAGCACCTTCTGGCGGGACCACAGCCCGGGCGAGACCATCACGTTCATCAGGCCGGTTTCGTCCTCCACACCCAAAAAGGTCAGGCCGGAGGCGGTGCGCGGGCGCTGGCGGTGCGTAATGAGGCCGGCGATGCGCACGCGGGTGCCATCGGGGACGTGGGGAAGGTGGGAGGAAGGCAGGACATCGCCAAGCGCGGCCCTAACTAACTCCATAGGCTGCTTATCGTGGGTGACGCCGGTGGCGGCGACATCGGTAGCCATCAGCTCGAAGGCCGACATGCCAGGCAGGTGCGGCGAGGCGAGCGCGGAGGTGCCGGGCAACATGCCCTCGCGCTCGGTGGCGGCGACGCCAGCCTGCCAAAGCGCTTGGCGGCGTTCCAACCCCAAGCACTCCAGCGCCCCCGCCGTGGCCAGCGCCTCCACCTGCTCCACGCTGAGATCCGCGCGGCGCGACAGATCGGAGACGCTGTTAAAGGGCGCGGCGGCCTCCACGCGCTCGGCGGCCTTATCCCCCAGACCTTTGATGAGGTTGAGACCCAACCGGATTTCGCCGGTCGGCAGCGCCCTGGCCTGCGCGCCGGAGTCGTTGATGCTCACTGGCAGCACGCGCACGCCGTGGCGCCGGGCGTCTTGAATGAGCGACTGCGGCGAATAAAAGCCCATGGGCTGCGCGCGCAACAAGCCCACGCAGAACTCCGCCGGGTAGTGATGCTTGAACCATGCGGAAAAATACACCAGCGAGGCGAAGGACTGCGAATGCGATTCCGGGAAACCGTAGGCGGCAAAGGCGGTGATCTTGGCCCAGAGCTTCTCCGCGACCTCACCGTCGATGCCGTTGGTGGCGCGCAAGCCCTCGAAAAAGCGGCTGCGCAGCGCGGCCATCTTGGTGGGCGAGCGCTTCGAGCCCATGGCGCGGCGCAGGTCATCGGCCTCGGCGCCGGTAAAACCGGCGGCATCCACCGCAATCTGCATCAGCTGCTCTTGAAAAAGCGGGATGCCCAGGGTCTTGCCCAGCGATTTCTCCAGCACCGGGTGGTCATAGGTCACGGGCTCGAGGCCATCGCGCCGGCGCAGGTAGGGGTGCACGGAACCGCCCTGGATGGGGCCGGGGCGAATGAGCGCGACCTCCACCACGAGGTCGAAGAAGCAACGCGGTTTGAGCCGCGGCAGCGTGGCCAGCTGCGCGCGGGACTCCACTTGGAAGACGCCGACGGCATCGGCGCGGCAGAGCATGTCATAGACCTCGGGCTCGGCTAGGTCGAGCTCCCACAGGCGCACCTCGCGGCCGGTGGTGGCGCGCACGGCATCGATCATGTGGTGCAGCGCCTCCAGCATGCCGAGGCCAAGCAGGTCGAATTTCACCAGCCCGGCGGCGGCGCAATCGTCCTTATCCCATTGCAGCACGGAGCGGCCTTCCATGCGGGCCCATTCCATCGGCACCACGTCCGCGATCGGCCGGTCGCATAAAACCATGCCGCCGGAGTGGATGCCGAGGTGGCGCGGCTGGTCGAGGAATTGCTCGGCGAGTAAGGAGACATCGGCAGGCGCCTCGGCTATGCCCTTCGACCACGCATCGGCCGAGCCCTGCGGATAGCCCAGCGCGCGGGCGGCGTCGCGGGTAGCCCCCTTGCGGCGGTAGGTAATAACGTTGGCCACCTGTGCTGCGCGGTCGCGACCGTGGGTGCGGTAGACGTACTGGATGACCTCCTCGCGCCGGCCGGATTCGATGTCGATGTCGATATCGGGCGGGCCATCGCGATCCGGCGATAGGAAGCGCTCGAAGAGCAGCTGCGCGGAAATGGGCTCGGCGTTGGTAATGCCCAGCGCGAAACAGACGGCGGAATTGGCCGCGGAGCCGCGCCCCTGGCACAGGATATTTTCCTGGCGGCAAAAATCCACCAGGTCGCAGACGATGAGGAAGTAGCCCGGAAAGCCCAGCTGCTTGATGATGCCCAGCTCGTGCCGCATCTGCTTTTTCGCCCTGGCCTGTATTTCGGGCGGGCGCGAGGCGTAGCGCTTTTTACCGCGCCGCCACACCTCGTGCTCGAGCCAGCTCATCTCGGTATGCCCCTCTGGGACGACAAAGTCCGGCAGGTTGGGCGCAAGTGTACCCCAGGTAAAGGAGCACTCGCGGGCAAGGCGGACGGTTTCGGCGATAAGCTCGGGCCGGCCTGGGAGCAACTGGGCCATCTGCTCGCCGGAGCGCATCCAGCCTGCGCCCATCGGGTGGGCATCCGGTGCGGCTTCCTCTAAGGATTGGCGATGCGCCAAGGCGCGTTTGGCAGCGGCGAGCCTTACCTGGTCGCGCGTTGCTGCCGCAGGTCGAGCGGTTGCGATGGCGCGGAGATTATTGTACTTATCCAGAAAACCGTGGTGATCCGCATCTTCGGGAGACATTGTGCACGCATATTCGAGAACTATGCTGTCTATTTTTATTCTTTCGAGAACGTGATCGATTTTTTGCATAGCCTCCCACCCCAGCAGGAAAAAGCACTCTTCCTCCAGCTCGCGCGCCACGGCGTCTAGGGGCGGGTACGCGACACCCCCCTTCTCACCGGCGTCCATCCGCGCGCGGGCGATAAGGCGCGAGAGGCGGCGATAACCTTCCGGCGTGCGCGCGAGCACGGTCACCGGGGCTTCCGCGAGGGAAAGCTCTGCGCCGTACACGGCCGGAAGGCCCGCCTTAGCTGCGGCTTCCGCGAATTTCATCAGGCCGTAGAAGCCGTCCCGATCCACGACGGCCAACCCCTCGAGGCCAAGCTCTAGGGCGCGGGCGACCAGCTCTTCCGGCTCGGCGGCACCGTCAAGAAAGCTATAGGAGCTTACCGCGTGCAGCTCCGCAAAGGGCACGGCGGAGTGCCCACGCTGGACAGGCTCATCGCCGCCGCCAAGGTGATGTACGGCGACGGGCGCGGCAGTGTCCTTGCCGGATAGTATCCTTTCTAAACGCGACCACGGCAGCGCCTTTCCACCATTAAATTTCACCCTTCACAGGGTAGTGTCGAATTAGTGTTCTATACAACCCGACGCAATGAGACACGTTCAATAGACAAAGCGGTTCGCTTATTGCTAGATTGCTAAACGGTCAATTTATTTCAACTCCTACATGTAAGGGGACCTCATGCAGATTCGTCGCGCAGCGGCCGCTACCGCCGCCGTTACCGTCGCCGCCACCAGCCTCGTGGCCTGCTCCTCCGACGCAGATGATGACAAGACCATCACCGTTGGCACCACCGATGATGCAAAGCAGGCCTGGGTTGCCTTTGAGCAAGAAGCCAAGGACGCCGGCTACGACATCGACATCAAGTCCTTCTCGGATTACAACACCCCGAACCAGGCCCTGAACCAGGGCGAGCTGGATACCAATAACTTCCAGCACCTGAAGTTCCTGGCCGAGTACAACCACGGCAACGGCACCAACCTGGTGCCCATCGTCGCCACCGAAATCGTGCCGCTGGCGCTGTTCTGGAAGGGCCACGACTCCCTCGACGGCATCGAGGGCGAAGAAGTTGCCATTCCGAATGACTCCACCAACCAGGGCCGCGCCATCAACGTGCTGGTCCAGGCTGGCCTTATCACCTTGAAGAAGGACGGGCTTATCACCCCGACCCCGCTGGACATCGATGAGAAGAAGTCCAAGGTCAAGGTCGTGCCGGTCGATGCAGCCCAGACCCCATCCGCGCACGGCGAGGGCACCCCGGCGATTATCAATAACTCCTTCCTGGAGCGCGCCGGCATCGACCCGGCCACCGCCGTCTTCCAGGATGACCCGAACTCCGAGGAGGCAGAGCCTTATATCAACGTCTTCGCCGTTCGCGAGGAAGACGCCGATAACGAGGACATCAAGAAACTCGCCGAGCTCTGGCACTCCGATGCGGTACAAAAGGGCGTCGACGAGGACTCCGCAGGCACCTCCGTCGAGGTCGAGCGCACCCCAGAAGAACTCCAGGAAATCCTGGACAAGCTCGAAGCAGATTTGGACTAATCACCCTTGCCTTCTACCCCGCCGGTTTTCACCCCGGCGGGGTTTGGCACTTCCTCACTAAGGACGCAACCCGTGGCAGATTCCACCCAGAACGGCACTCGCATCGAGTTCCGCAATATCACCAAGGTCTTCCAGCAGAAAAAGGCCAAGGTCAAAGCTCTTGACGATGTCTCCTTGACCGTCGATTCCGGCGAAATCATCGGCATCATCGGCTACTCCGGCGCCGGCAAATCCACCCTGGTCCGCATGATCAACGGCCTGGATACGCCCACCTCCGGCGAATTGCTGCTCGATGGCCAGAATATCGTCGGCATGTCCGAAAAGAAGCTGCGCGGCATCCGCCGCAATATCGGCATGATCTTCCAGCAGTTTAACCTCATGAACTCCCGCACTGCGGCGGGCAATATTGAGTACCCGCTGCAGCTGCAGGGCATCGGCAAGCGCGAGCGCCAACAGCGCGTGCAGGAGCTGCTGGATTTTGTTGGCCTGGGAGATAAGGGGAAAAGCTACCCGGAGCAGCTTTCCGGCGGCCAGAAGCAGCGCGTGGGCATCGCGCGCGCCCTGGCCACGAATCCGTCGCTGCTGCTTGCCGACGAAGCCACGTCCGCCCTCGACCCCACCACCACGCAGGAAGTCCTTGACCTGCTGCGCCGGGTAAATAAGGAGCTCGGCATCACCATCGTGGTCATCACCCACGAAATGGAGGTCGTGCGCTCCATCGCGGATAAGGTTGCGGTGATGGAAAATGGCCACGTCGTGGAACAAGGCAGTGTCTACCAGGTCTTTTCCAATCCCCAGACCGCCGTGGCCGCCAAGTTCGTCGCCACATCGCTGCGCAATGAGCCCGACGTGGTGGAAACCGATGACCTGCTCGCCCACGAAGGCCGCCTGTTTACCATCAACCTGACCGAGGAATCGGGCTTTTTCGGCGCCGCGGCCAAGCTGAAGGATGCTGGCGTATCCATCGCCGTCGTCCACGGCGGTATTACCACCTTGCAGCAGCACTCCTTTGGCAAGCTCACCGTGCGCTTGAGCGGCGACGATGCCGCCATCGAAGAGTTCTACCGCGCCCTATCTGCCACCACTCAAATTGAGGAGATTGAACGATGAACGTCAACTATCTCGCCGCCGCCGACTGGGACCGCTTAGGCGGATCGCTTGTCGATGCCATCGTCGACACCCTCATCATGGTCTCGACCACCCTCGTCGTCGCCGGCATTCTGGGCCTAGGGCTCGGCATTTTGCTCTACACCGCCCGCCCGGGCGGCATCCTGCAAAATAAGGCCGTCTACCTGGTGGTCAACCTGCTGGTGAACTTCGTTCGCCCCATCCCGTTTATTATTTTGCTGGCGTTTGCGCAGCCGCTCACCGTCGCCGTGATGGGCGGGTCCATCGGCCGCGAACCGGCCACCTTCGTGATGGTCATCGCCGCCACGTTCTCCGTGGCGCGCGTGGTGGAACAAAACCTCGTGGCCATCGACCCAGGCGTTATCGAGGCCGCCCGCGCCATGGGTGCATCGCCGTGGAAGATCATTACCTCCGTGATCATCCCGGAGGCCCTCGGCCCGCTGATTCTGGGCTATACCTTCCTGTTTATCGCCATCGTGGATATGTCCGCCATGGCCGGCTACGTCGGCGGCGGCGGACTGGGTGACTTCGCCATCGTCTACGGCTACCGCGCCTTCGAATGGGAAGTTACCGTCGTGGCCACGCTTATTATCATCGTGCTGGTGCAGGCCGCGCAGTTCTTTGGCAACTGGCTCTCCTCCAAGGTTATGCGCCGCTAATAAGCTCCACGCCCGTGGCCACAAGCGCCTTGCCGGTCTTGGGCGCGTCGCCGCAGGACGAGACCACTCCTTCCACGGCGCGCTGCTCGAGTGCCACGCTCCACCGCCGGCCATCGGCATGCGTGACCACCGTGCCCTGCTTCGCGTCTTCTGCGTGGAGCTGGCCGTAGTAGAGATCCTCGGAGGCATCGATAAGCTCGCGCGCTACTGCCAACTCCGCCACCTGGCCGCGCGGGCCGAAGATGCCGCGCCCGCGATTGACCGGGTAGAAATACTTTCCTTCCGCCGCCGCCGCAATCATCTGCGCGGCGGCTTCCTTATTCATCCGGCCAAAGGAATACCCCCAGGGCATGAGCATGACCGAGGGCGCGAAGCGGTGCCCCTTCGTGTGCGAGGTCTCCCACACCAAATCCGGGTAATCCTCCACCAGCTCCGCGGCGAGCGGCCGGCCCTTCACGGCGCAGCACTTATCGCGCTTAGCATGGGTGCACACCAAAACCAGCGGCGTATCGAGGATTCCTCCCCCATTGCGGCCCGGCGCGGTGAGATCCAAATCCAGGATCTTTTCCGGGCCGGTCAAAAGGACCAATTCCATCACGCCCTGCTCGGCCCACACCAGGTAGCACCGGTGCATGGTGCCGATTTGGCGGCCATCGCGGCCGGGGCGGCGAATCAATTGCAGCCCGGCCTGACCCTTGAGCTTTTCCTTCAGCTCGGCCGTGAGC
The DNA here is from genome assembly GCF_040225635.1 of Corynebacterium sp. KPL2830. Taxonomy (NCBI): domain Bacteria; kingdom Bacillati; phylum Actinomycetota; class Actinomycetes; order Mycobacteriales; family Corynebacteriaceae; genus Corynebacterium; species Corynebacterium sp. KPL2830. Next base: position 21,293 of record NZ_JBEHFR010000013.1, read on the forward strand.
TCCGGGCCAAAAGTATCGCCATCAAGCACATCGCGCGACCAGCCGCCGGGCCACTCAAAGAGGACAAACACGGACTCTTTTTTCGCCGTGCCGGGCAGCGGTTCCACCTGGTAATCTGAACAGAAATCGGTCATGTACCCTAGCCTAACCTGTCTGCAACTCAGCTCACATATTTGGCAACAATTCGGTCAAGATCTGCCCCCAACGCTAGGCAGTAATTACTAGAAATTATACTCTAGTGGTCATGTATAAAGCCCGCCTCTCACTCCTGCTTGCCGCCGCAGCCTTCCTCACCGGCTGCAGCACCGAATCAGCGGATGACACCACCATGGCGGCCTCTGTGGGAAACTCGCACATCAACCCTCTGGGTGAGGCGGATATGAGCATGAAAACGCTGCGCCCTGAGGCCCCCTCAGAACTCGTGGTGACCAAGGTGCGCGTGGGCCAGCACGATGGTTTCGAGCGCGCCGTTTTCGAGCTCGAGGGCGAGGGTTCCCCAGGATGGTTCGTGGATTACGCCGATAATCCCAAGCAGCAAGGCTCTGGCCAACCCATTAACTACGCCGGCGATACCGCGCTCAATGTCAATATCGACGGCGTGGTCTATCCGTTTGAGGCCGGCATCGACGAGCCGCGCATCGGCGTCGTCGACGCCCCCGCCGGTGGCGTTATTACCCAAGTGGTCAACGGCCGCACCTATGAGGGCCGCAGCCAGTTTGTCATCGGCATGAACCAGCGCAAGCCTTATTCCGTACAGGTGCTAGAAAATCCCACGCGCCTCGTGGTAGATATTCGCTCCTAATACGTCGCCTCCACGCGCCAGCGCCCCTCTGACCACACCAAGAGCCAGGCGCGCTGGCGTTGCTCCCGCTCAGCTTGGCCCACAATTTGTAGCCGCGCCGCGTGCTGTGGCTTTTCGGTCCACCACTGCGTATCCACCGGCCACGGGCCAGCCCAGCCAATGACGCGGTAGCGGTGCGCGCCCCACCCGAGCGCCACGGGCACAGAGGATAGGAGGGCCTCGGCGGTGACGATGACGTCCCGCGCGGCGGCATCGATAAGCCGAATGCGCGCGGCCGGATGGTTCGGCCCGCCGCCTAGGCGCGCGGGAAGCGGCGCGGGGATCCTGCCTGGCCAGCTGCCTTGTGGCGTGGCATCGCGCTGCTCCCCGTAGGGAACGTACTCGATGCGCTCGGCCACCCCACGGCCACCGGCGGCCCGCGGCTGCAAGACGCGATCTATGCCCAGCTGCGATTGCACGCGCGAAATTACCCGCTTGACCTGTTCCTGTGAGGCATCCCCGCCCCAGAGGCCATCGGCCTGCGGCCTAGCCACCTCCACCGGTTCGAGCACCAGCCGCACGATCGCGGCGCCGTCCTTGCCGCTCGACCGCGCCGCCGTAAGCCACCCATCCAGCTGCCAGCGCACCCGGTCCGCGGTCGCCTGCTCCGTGAGCGCCTCGTGCGTGCGCCATACCCGGGCCACAGTTTCACCAGTGGCCAGCTCCGCCACCACGCGCAGGCGCATGCACACCACTTCCGCCTCCGCCAACCGCACGTGCAGCTGCGCGGCCAATTGCCGGGCCACGAATGCCGCCACATCCACGCGCTCGATGGATTGCTCGCTGCTCACGGACAGATCGGGCCGCGCCATTTCCGGGGACACGCGTTGGTCCGCCCGCGCGTGCGCCACCTCGTGCGCGCGCTTGCCCTGCTGCCCAAACCGGGTAACCACCTGCTTAAACGGCAGCGCCGCCACATCACCCAGCCGGCGCACGCCCAATTTCTGCAGCTGGGCCACAAACTCCGCAGAAAACCCCAGCGCGGCCTCCGCGGCTAAAACACTCACGGGCTGAGCAGCCAAGAAGTCTCGAGACCCGCCCTCCGGCACCACCGCGCCTACCCCGCGATGCCGGGCCGCGATGATGGCCGTGGCAATCTCGTCTGCCACGCCGAGGGTGGAATCAAAACCGGCGTGCGCGGTGGCATCGGCAAGCATCTCCAGCGCCTCCGGCCCGTGATAGCGCAGCGCCGCGCCCGCGTCCACGATGGCCAGGCCGGGGCGCAGCACCTCTACGGACGAGGCCACGGCGTCCAAGCCCGCCGCAATCTCCGCGAAGGCCGCGCCGTCCCTATCCGGGTTCGCCTCCACCACCTTTACCTCAGGGCAAATCGCTTGGGCCTGGCGCAGGCGCATCCCGCGCCGAATGCCGGCCCGGCGCGCCGCACTATCGCAGACCAGCACCGCATGATTGCGTGCAACCAGCACCGGCCCCGCCTGCGCAACCGCCTGAATGGGCCAATCCGGAAACCACACCGCAGCCACCCTCATACAGCCTCCAATCTACGGGGTTCACCCATGGTGAGGCTTCCGCGCGCCGTGCCCTTTTTCGAGTCCACCGCAAGATCGATATCCACGCCGCGGATGCGCCCGCTGCCCTTGCCGATGCCCCGATACGTACTCACCTCCGCCCCAATGCGCACCGCGGTGCCCGGCAGCCGCGCGCCCACGGTCAGCACCGCGGCCTGCCCGCCGCGGATCTTCGCCCACACCGGCCGCGCCTTCGCCGGGCTCAGCTCGCCGGGCGGGCCATGGTGGATGATAAGGTCCATCCCCTCTGCCAGCACGCTGGTTACCGCCCACCCCTCCAGGCCCGGATCGGGGACGGTGACCACGTTGTTGAGCTGCCCCATTTCGGCAACTTGTGCGAGAGAAAGATCCGGCCACCCTACTATCCCCACATGGCCCCCGCGGGCCGTAAGATGGCAGATGAGCTCCACCACGAGCGCGGGACACTCCGCGCACGAGACCACCTTCCGCCGGGCGAGCCCACCTGCGGGAAGTAGCCGCGCCAGCTGAGGAAGGGTGTCTACCAGCTCGTCTTCATCCTCCTGCTCCATCGCCTGCATGCGGGCGCGCAGCACCGCAACGCGGTCAGGCCTATCCAGCCCCGCCACCGCTTTTTCTAGGCGAACGTTCGTTTGACTCACCCACACAGTATGAACCCTCAACCGGACACATGCAACTGTATGTTCGAATGGTAGTCTTAAGCGCATGAACCTGAATGAGGCCTACGGTGCTATGCGCGAGAATCCAACCCCCATCCCCACCCCGCCGTGGGTGCGCCTCGGCTCCTCCATCCTGCTCGGCGCCACCGTCGCGCTGCTGACCACCCGCACCCATTTCTTCGCCACCCTATCTGGGGCCGCGGTCTGCCTCGTGGCAGCATTCGTCTTGGTCTTTGCCCACCCCTACCGCCGCGAGATGCGCTCCTATGCCGACCGGCACGACGCCGATCTCATCCCCACCATCGCGCAGCTAGTACCGCTGATGATTCTATGGCTCCTCATCATGCTCGCGCCCATCCTAGGCCTGCCCGCGTGGGGCTCGGCGCTGGTGTGGGTTGCGGTCTCATGCATCAGTTTTATCGCCTTCCCCCACGTGGATGGCACGCGCCGGCTGGCCTTTGTCTAACCTATGCGACACTGCGGGGAGTTATCCACAGGATTTTCCCTGGTTTTTGCGCTGCGGATCCGGGTTATCCACAGTTTGTCCCCTTGCGGTTGCCCTAGCAATTGAGCGCGGGCTAACACCGCCCTAGCGTAGGCGGCATGAACGCACTCGAGACCTACCTCACCGCCCTCGCGCCCGGCATGGATATCATCGCCGCGTGCCGCGGTCTATCTGGGTCTGAGCTCATGGAGCGCGGCGCGCCCGATGCCATCGCCGCCGACCTGCTCCTTTTGTGCGACAGCTACTACGGCCGCACCGCCTTTAGCCGGATGCAGCGCCGCGCCATTGCCGATGCCCGCGCCAACTCCCACCCCATTGCCCTCCTCGCCGGCATCGAGCGCGTGGTTAACCGCGCGCCCAGCAAGAAGCAGGCGTGGGAGCTGCGCGCGGAATGCTGTGCGATGTCCGCGGAGATGAGCGCCATTATCAAACACGCCCGGCGCCGGGTGCGCGAAATGAAAAAGTCCACGGTCAGCCCCGGCGTGCGCACCTACCGGCGCCCCAATGATTACTGGACGCTCGCCATTACGGGTACCTCCCGCTTCATTGCGGATCTGCAGGGCGCGATTACGGCCACCGATAAAAAGCCGCTGCAGGCGGTGGAAGATATCTTCTTCGGTGCCGGCAGCGCCGCGCGCTCCACGGTGGTCACTAACGCCGTCGTGCCGCTAGAGAAATTCATTCGCATTCGCGATGGCCACGGCGACGACGTGCAGCTCGATCTCACCAATGGTGCGACCATGTCCGGTACCGAGTACCTGCGCCGCGTGCTTAACGATGCCGGCTTTTCCGCCCCCGGCCCCAGCGGCAGCGGCAGCGGTGACGGTGAAACGGGCTATGTCACCCTCGTGCATCCGGTGGAAGGGCCGGTCAACCTCTACCGTACGGCACGCGTGGCCACCGATAAGCAGAGGATGATGGCGGCCGCGGAAAATCCGCGCTGCGCCTGGCCCGGATGCAATCAGCCGGCCGATTTATCCCAGATCCACCACCTCACCGCCTGGAGCCGCGGTGGGGAGACCAATATGAACAACCTCGTCGTGTGCTGTGCTTACCACAACGGCATCAACGACGACGATCCCAATGCCCCGCCCCGGCGCGGGCGGCTAGAAAGGGTGGGCGGTCGCATCGTCTGGCGGCCACCGGTGACACCCCGCAACTAGCCGCAGGTATGCGAAAAGGCGCTCAAGTACTGAGCGCCTTCTACGCATGCCGTTTTGTGGGTTTTACTCCCACTCGATGGTTCCCGGTGGCTTGGAGGTGCAATCCAAGACCACGCGGTTGACGTCTTTAACCTCGTTGGTGATGCGGGTGGAGATCTTCTCTAGCACGTCATAGGGCAAGCGGGTCCAGTCCGCGGTCATGGCGTCCTCGGAAGATACCGGGCGCAGCACAATGGGGTGGCCGTAGGTGCGGCCATCGCCTTGGACGCCGACGGAGCGGACATCGGCAAGCAGCACGACTGGGCACTGCCAAATCTGCTCGTCCAAGCCGGCGTTGGTCAGCTCGGTGCGGGCAATCAGATCCGCTTGGCGCAGGGTCTCGAGGCGATCCTCGGTAACCTCGCCGATGATGCGGATGCCTAGGCCCGGGCCCGGGAAGGGCTGGCGGCCGACGATCTCTTCCGGCAGGCCCAACTCGCGGCCCACCGCGCGCACCTCGTCCTTAAAGAGCAGGCGCAGCGGCTCCACGAGCTCGAACTCGACGTCATCCGGCAGGCCGCCGACGTTGTGGTGCGACTTAATATTGGCGGTGCCGTCGCCGCCGCCGGATTCGACGACGTCCGGGTACAAGGTGCCTTGGACGAGGTAGTCGACGGTGGAGCCGGCGGGGGCATCGGCAAGCACGCCGGCCACGGCGCGCTCGAAGGAGCGGATGAACTCCGCGCCGATGGCCTTGCGCTTTTCCTCTGGGTCGCTAACGCCCGCCAGCTTCTTGAGGAAGGCCGAACGCTCGTCGGCGGTAACCAGCTTGGCGCCGGTCGAGGCCACGAAGTCAGTTTCAACCTGCTCGCGCTCGCCCGCGCGCAGCAGGCCGTGGTCGACGAAGACACAGGTCAGGCGATCACCGATGGCGCGCTGCACCAAGGCCGCAGCCACGGCAGAGTCCACGCCGCCAGACAGGCCACAAATAGCGCGGCCTTCCTCGCCTACTTGGGCGCGGATATCCGCGATGAGCTGCTCGGCGATATTATCGGCGGTCCAGTTCTGCTCCAGACCGGCGATCTCCGTGAGGAAGCGGGTGAGCACTTCTTGGCCGTGTGGCGAGTGCAACACCTCGGGGTGGTACTGCACGCCGGCCATCTGCTTGGCCGGGCACTCCATCGCGGCGACTGGGGCGCCGGCGGAGGTTGCGGTTACGTCGAAGCCCTCGGGGGCGGCGGAGACGGCGTCGCCGTGGGACATCCATACCTTGTGCGTGGGCTCGAGGCCCTCGTGCAGGATGCCGCCCTTGACGTCGATATCGGTGCGGCCATATTCACGCTCACCGGTAGACGATACGGTACCGCCGAGGATGTGGTTCATGGCCTGGAAGCCGTAGCAAATGCCGAAGACCGGAACGCCAAGCTCTAGCAGCTCAGGTTTGAGCGCTGGGGCGCCGTCGGCATAGACGGACGACGGGCCGCCGGACAAAATGAGCGCGGCGGGGTCCTTGGCTTTGATTTCCTCGATGGAGGCGGAGTTGGAAACAACCTCGGAGTAGATTTTGGCCTCGCGCACGCGGCGGGCAATGAGCTGCGCGTACTGAGCGCCAAAGTCCACGACGAGGACTGGGCGCGGGGTAGTATTTGGCTTAGTCACGCCCCATAGTCTAACCCATAGGCCCCGCGGCCCAGGAAGCGCTTGCCCATGTGGGGCATTGCGGCGGCTTTCGCACCGTGGGGCGCTGGCTGCACAAGTGACTCGGGCCATGCAAGGGGACGCGGGAGTGAGCTGCGAGGGGCGCAGCAATTCGGGGGAGCAGCAGCGCGGCGCGGGCCCGCACGATGCGAGGCGCGCCGCACGCAGCGCGCTACTTAATAGCGAACCGCGAGCTCGACCTTCTGGAACGACTTCAGGTCGGTGTACCCACACTTTGCGAGGGCACGCCGCAGCGCACCCACGAGGTTGGTGCGTCCGAATGGTTCGCTGGATGGGCCGTGCAGCACGGTTTCCAGGCTCGGCGCAGCCGCGGGTGCGGCGTCGCCTGCGGCAAGAAAATCCACATCGAGGTCGGTATCGACGCCCGCGAACTGCGCGTATCCGCGCGGGAACCGCGGATGGCCTGCGGTAGCCGGCCAGTACCATCCCCTACCGCCTGCCTCTCGGGCCTGGGCAAGAAGGGGGCCGAGCGCGACGCTATCGGCACCGCAGGCAAAGGCCTTGGCGATGGTCCCGGAGTTGTCGAATTCCGCATCCGCAATGATGTGCACGTAGCGGCCTTCGGTCTCGTCGAGGTAGTCGCGGCGGGCAGCGGCGGCATCGGCAATGGCGGTGGCCATGGCGGTATCGATGCCGACGGTTTCCGCGTTGGTCGTCACGCCCGCGCCCACGATGACGCCGGCCGCCCCGGTGCGCATCAGGTGCAGCGCCGTGGTGTAGTCGGCCACGCCACCGGCGATGACGGGCACTTCGAGCGAGCCGATAAATTCCTTCAGGTTCAGCGGCTCGCCGCCGGTGGCGACGTGCTCCGCGGACACCAGCGTGCCCTGGATGAACAGTAACTCGGCCCCAGCGGCGATAGCCTTGGGCGCCATCTCGCGGGCGTTTTGGGGCGAGACGCGCACGGCGACGGTCACACCGGACTCGCGCACTTGGGCAATGCGGGAGGCAAGGAGGGCATCGTCAAGCGGGGCGGCGTGCAATTCCTGAATGGTGGAATTATCGCCCGGCTGGGAATAGATGCGCGCCAAGGCACCCTCAAGGTCCTCGTGGCGGCCCCACAACCCTTCGGCGTTGATGACGCCGAGCCCGCCCTGCTTGCCCATCTCGATGACGAACTCGGGCGTGGCGAGCGCATCGGTGGGGTGCGAAACGAAGGGGGTATCGAAGGTATAGGCATCGATATTCCAGGTGGTATCCACGTCCTTGGACGAGCGCGTGCGGCGCTGGGGAACGATGGAGACCTGGTCTAAATCAAAGGTGCGGCGGGCCTCGCGGCCGATGCCGATTTCGGCGTATTCACGCATGTTTGTCCTAGCGGTAGTTCGGGGCTTCGGCGATTTGCTGCAGGTGGTGCGGGTGGGATTCCTTCAGGCCCGCGGCGGTGATCTGGACAAATCGCTTGGTCTTGAGCTCATCTAGGGTGGCCGAGCCGGTGTAGCCCATGGCCGCGCGCAGGCCGCCGATGATTTGGTGCACGATGGCATCGATCTCGCCGCGGAAGGGCACGCGCCCCTCCACGCCTTCTGGCACCAGCTTGTCCTCGCTGCGTACGTCGGCCTGGAAGTAGCGGTCCTTGGAGTAGGAGCGCTTTTCGCCGGAAAGCCCGCGACCCTGCATGGCGCCCATGGAGCCCATGCCGCGGTAGCGCTTGTACTGCTTGCCCTGGTACACCACGATGTCACCGGGCGCCTCGGTGGTGCCGGCGAACATAGAGCCCAGCATGACGGTATCGGCACCGGCGGCCAGCGCCTTGGCGATGTCACCGGAGTACTGCATGCCGCCATCGCCGATGACCGGCACGCCCGCGGGGGCGGCGACGGCTGCGGCTTCCATCAGCGCGGTGATCTGCGGCGCGCCGACGCCAGCGACGACGCGGGTGGTGCAGATGGAGCCCGGGCCGATGCCAACCTTGATGGCATCCGCGCCGGCGTCGATCATCGCCTGGGCGGCCTCGCGGGTGGCGAGGTTGCCGCCGATGACATCGACCTTGTCGCCAAAGTCCTTCTTCACGCGGGAGACCATCTCGAGCACGCGGTTGTTGTGGGCGTGGGCGGAGTCGACGACGAGGGCGTCAACGCCGGCATCGACAAGCGCGGCGGCGCGCTGATAGGACTCCTCGCCGGTACCAATGCCCGCGGCAACCAGCAAGCGGCCGGAAGCATCCTTGGAGGCGTTGGGGTACTGCTCGGATTTGACGAAGTCCTTGACGGTAATAAGGCCAATGAGCTTGTTATTGGCATCAACGATCGGCAGCTTTTCTACCTTATTGGCCGACAGTAGCTCCAAGGCCTCCTCCTTGGACACGCCCTCGCGCGCGACGACGAGCGGCATCGCGGTCATGACATCGCTGACCTTGCGATCAAAGTCCGGCTCGAAACGCATATCGCGATTGGTGCAAATGCCCAGCAAGGTGCCGTCCTTATCCACGACCGGCAGGCCGGAAATGCGGAAGCGGGCGCACAGGGCGTCGACCTCGCCAATAGTCATCTCGGGGCGGGCGGTGACCGGGTCCGTGACCATGCCGGACTCGGAGCGCTTGACGATTTCTACCTGCTCGGCCTGCGCTTCCGCAGACAGGTTGCGGTGCAGCACGCCAATGCCGCCCTGGCGCGCCATGGCGATGGCCATGCGGGCCTCGGTCACGGTATCCATCGCCGCGGATGCCAGCGGCACGCCCAGGCGAATATTGCGGGTAAATTGCGCGCCGGTATCGACCTCGGAGGGCACGATATTGGACTCGGCGGGCAAAAGAAGCACGTCATCAAAGGTCAAGCCGCGCAGGGCTACCTTGTTCGGGTCATCTCCACCAGTGTGAATAGGGTAATCGCTCATCGAGGTATCTCCTTAAACAGGTTCAGCGGCTACCCCAACTGTAGTGCGTGCCCGGCCAATGACACCATTCAGGCTAGGGGTTAATTGCCTTAAGCGGGCAAGTTCAATAGGCTCGCAGGCGTGAACTTCTTCGCCAATATGCCCCGCGATCCTTTTGCAGACGATCCGAATGACCCCGCCTCCTTCCTGGAGGAGGACGAGCAGGTCATGCCGCTTTCCGATGAAGACCGCGTCGCCCTCATCCACGATCTCGCCCTGGTAGAGAAATTCGCAAGTGTGCTCGGCCCGCGCGGGATCGATGGCATCTTCTTCTTGTGTGAAGACTGCCAGGAAAACCACTTCTACGAGTGGGATATTATGGCCGCCAATATGCGCGCCACGCTGGCAGGCGAGCTCGCCCCAGTGCACGAGCCTGGAGCAGAACCCGACCCGCGCCGCTACGTGCCGTGGGACTACGCGCTGGGCTACTTGGACGGCCTCGAGGGCCGCTAGGGTTGTAGCACTGCCCTCGCTACTCGGCGCCCGCCCCCAACTGAATGGTTGTGGTGGGTGCTTCTTCGGGCTCGCGCGTCTCCGGCTGCGGATTCGCTGGCGCCTGCTCCGTTACCACCACGGTTGAGGTCTCGTACTGCGTTTTCGTAACGGTTTGTGGCGCTGGTTCAGGCTTGTCCTGCGGCTTTTGGCCCGGCGCGGTCTCGGTGGCGGTTTCCGTCACGGTTGTCGTCTTCGGGCGGGCAGGACGCTTCTTTTCGGCTTCCTCCTTGGCGGCGATGGCATTTTCTTCTTTGTCTTCAGCCTCTTCGAGCTTGGAACGGGCTTCTTTCATAAGCTCGCGCGCACCTTCGAAATCTCCCTCTGCCGCGCGGGATTCCATCTCATCTAAGGTGCCGGCCAACTCCACATTGCGGGTCTCATCCGGCCTATCAAATACGCCAGAATTAACCATGACCCCGCCCGCACCGGCGAGGATGACTGTGGCGGCGGCCGCGCCGATAAGTCCATGCATCACGGGGCGATTGCGTCGGCGAGACCGCGCCTTATCGAGGCTGATGACTTCCGATTCTTCCTCTGCCCCGTCCACGCGAGGGGCTGGCGGCATCTGCTTATCGATGTCCCCCTTCAGCCCCAGCAACAGCCCGGCTAGCTCATCGCCGCCGTTGGAGGGATCCTTGCCCTGCGACAGCTCGGTGAGGAATGCATCATCATCTACCAAGGGCTGGAGCTGCTCCGTCAGGTCATCGTTAGTCTTTTTGGAGTGTTTGGAAGCCATGATGGTTTCTGTCCCTCCTTCCTTTCTTAAGGTTTACGCGTGTCTCTAGAGCGGGGGTTGTGGCTTTAGCCCTCGGTGGCTAATTGTTGCCCAAGGGCCTTTCGCAATTGTGCGAGAGCTCGGTGCTGTGCGACGCGAACCGCACCCGGGGTGGACCCCACGATATCGGCGGTTTCTTCTGCCGAAAGCCCAACGAACACGCGCAAAATAACGATGTTTTTTGCCTTGTCACTTAAGGTATCGAGCAAGGCGCGCATTCTGTTACTACCATCATTTTCTAGCGCCCATTCCTCGGGAGTCGCCTCGTTTGCGGTGCTTTCTGGAAGCTCCTCGGCGGGCGTGGAGCGATCGCGGCCCATGGCGCGGTGGGCATCGGTGACCTTATTAAAAGCGATGCCGTAGACATAGGCCATGAAGGGTCGGCCCTTATCTTCATAGGATTCGATAGATGTGGCGACGACGAGGCAGATTTCTTGGGTCACGTCCTCCGCGGTGGGCTGGCGCCCGCCACCGATGCGCGCACGACAATAGCGCAGCACCTGCGGATGAATAATTTGCAGGATAGATTGCAGTGCGCGGCGGCTTCCACCAGCGGCCAGCGGAACGAGATCCGCTAGCTCTTTATCCTTATCGCTCACGAGTGCACCCTCTGCAGACTTTTAAATCGATATTCAACCATATTTCCTCTGGGGTATTGAGCGCAAAGGGACAACGACGCTACGCATCAGCAAGCTTGCAACCCGACAACCGGGCAACGCTTTTGCTTGGCGATGCCCCAGTAGGAAAAGCACCGCAATAAAGCCTGTGTCGGCGGTTGTCTTGGCTCTACACCAGGCTTTATGCCATCTGCATCATAGAAAGAGGAAAATTCATAATTCGTTAACCTTAGCCATTATTGCAGGTAAAAGGGTGTTAACGAGTCACATAAATGGAGGCAATACTTGGAAGTCAAATACTAGTAACCCTCTGTTTACCAAGACGCGACACACTACAAATCGTTGCGGTTCGCGGATGACTCTCCACCAGCCGCCAGAGTAAGAATTCTCGTCCTGTTAAAGGAGCGTAAGTAACGTGTCTCAGTCCAAGTCTCCTCTCGGACCTACTGCAGATGTATGGGATTGGCAGTTGCAAGGTGCGTGCCGCGGTGAAAACTCGGACGTGTTTTACCATCCAGACGGAGAGCGTGGCCGCGCCCGCGCCCAGCGCGAAAATCGTGCCAAGGCCATTTGCAATTCCTGCCCAGTTATCGAGCTCTGCCGCGAACACGCCCTGCGATCGGCAGAACCATATGGCGTATGGGGCGGCATGAGCGAATCCGAGCGCGTCGTGGTGCTGCGCAAGCGCCGCCGTGCGACGGTCAACGCCTAATCCAGCGCGCAAAGCTCTCACACCGCTTTCACAGCAGGCGCGTGCGGGCGGGATCACGCGCGGAAGTGCGGTGCTTCGAATTGGCCTTCCGCGGCTAGCACTTCCCGCAAATAACGCCCCGTGAGGGACTCCTTTAAGCCCGCTAAGTCCTGGGGCGTGCCGCTGAAGACAAGGCGGCCACCAGCAGAACCGGCACCTGGCCCGAGCTCGATGACGTGATCCGCGTGCGCGAGCACGGCGAGGTTGTGGTCGATGCAGATGACGGTATTGCCGGCATCGGCAAGCTGATCCAGCAACTGCAGGGTGCGCTCGGTATCGGCGGGGTGCAGGCCCGTGGTTGGCTCGTCTAGCACGATGACGTCTGCGGTGGACTTTTTATCGGCAAGGTGCGCGGCCAATTTAAGGCGCTGGCGCTCGCCGCCGGACAGCGTCGATAGTGGCTGGCCAAGGCTTAAATACCCCACGCCGGCAGCAACGAGCGTGTCACAAATCTTGGCGGCGGCGGGCACTTTGACGCTGCGCAAATAGTCGGCGGCGCGGGAGGCAGACAGTTCGAGGACATCGGCAATATTAAGCTCGCCCAAGCGGTACTCCAGCACGTCGGCGGAAAAACGCCGACCCTGGCAGATTTCGCAGGGAACATCCACGCCGTCCATGACGCCGAGTTCCACATACACCACGCCCGCGCCATTACACTTCGGGCACGCGCCTTCGGAATTGGCGGAGAAGAGGCCGGATTTTACTCCATTGGCCTTGGCAAAGGCCTTGCGGATGGGGTCAAGCGCACCGGTATAGGTCGCTGCGTTGGACCGGCGCGATCCCTTAATGACACTTTGCCCAATGTGCAAGAGCCTGTCTCCTGCTACCTCTGGCAGGCACGCGGCCAGCGAGGACTTGCCGGAGCCGGCCACCCCGGCGATGACGGTGAGCACTCCCTCCGGAATATCGACATCGATTCCTTGGAGGTTATTGCGCTGCGCGCCGCGGATGGCAAGCGCCTTGTGGATTCGCGCACCGATTCTTTCAACGTGGCGGGATCCGCGAGGTACTGCGCGGTTATGGTGCCGCTGCGCCGCAGCTGCGCAGGGGTTCCCTCGAATACGATGGTGCCGCCTTCGGCGCCCGCACCGGGCCCGAGATCGACAACGCGATCCGCGATGGCGATGGTGGACGGGTTGTGCTCGACCACGAGGATGGTATTTCCCTTATCGCGCAGCCGCAGCAGCAGGTTATTGATGCGCTCGCAATCGTGCGGATGCAGGCCGGCGGTGGGCTCGTCGAAGACATAGGTGACATCGCTGAGCGGCGAGCCCATGTGGCGCACCATGCGGGTGCGCTGGGCTTCACCGCCGGACAGGGTCCCGGTGGCGCGCGATAAGGTGAGATAGCCTAGGCCCAGCTCGATGGCGGTGTCGACGGCGGCAGAAATAGCATCTACCAGCGGCTGGGCGGAAGGAAGATCGAGCTGGGTAAGCCAGCCGTAAAGGTCTGTCAGCTCCATCTCGCAGACATCGGCGATGGACGCCCCGGCGATATAGGACTCGCGGGCATGGGGCGCCAGCCGGGTGCCGGCGCACTCAGGGCAATCCACGAAGACTACGGCCTGCTCGACGAAGGCGCGCATGTGCTTTTGCAGGCTTTCGACCGGCTTGCTCAATACGTTGGTGCGCAAGCGCGTGGCAAGGCCCATATAGCTCATGTTGACGCCGCCGACCTTGGTCTTGGTCTCGGTGAAATACAGGTTGTGCTTTTGCTCTTTACTGAACTCGCGCACCGGGACGTCATCGGGGTACAGGCCGGATTCGGCGTAAGCGCGCCACATCCAGGAGCCGGGCTTCATGCCGGGATAGATAATGGCGCCATCGGCAAGCGAAAGCTCCTCATCAACCAAGCAGGATAAATCGATATCGGATACCTGCCCCGTGCCCTCACACTTGGGGCACATGCCGCCGGTGCGTTCGAAGCGGCGAACCTCCTTGGTGCCGTTGACCTCGATCGCACCCTGGCCAGAGGCGGAGGGAACGTTGAAAGAATAGGCCGCGGGGCCGCCGACGCGCGGGGACGCGGCGCGCGAGAACAGCACGCGCACAAGGCCGGTGATATCGGTGGCGGTGCCAAAGGTGGAACGCGACGAGGCCGCCATGGGTTCCTGCCCCACCACGATGGCGGCGGTGAGGTGAGCCAAGCTATCCACATCCGGGCGGGCCAGCGACGGCATAAAGCCTTGGACGAAGCCGGGATAGGTTTCATTGACCAAGCGTTGCGATTCCGCCGCAACGGTATCGAAAACGAGCGAAGATTTACCGGAACCGGAAACGCCGGTAAAAATGGTCAGCTTGCGCTTGGGGATGTCCACCGAAACATCGCGCAGGTTATTTTCCCGCGCGCCGGTAATAATAATGCTCTCCACGAGCTTCAAGTCTAAACCAAAAGCCCCGCCGTGCCCTCCCCTGACTTGGCGGGAGAAGGTGCGGCGGGCTCTGGGCTATAGCGCAGGAATTAGTGGTGGTGATGGCCGTGACCGGCCTCAGCGTTGTCTTCTTCCTGCGGCTTTTCCACGACGGATGCCTCGGTGGTAAGAACCATGCGGGCAACGGAGGTGGCATTGACCACTGCGGAGTGGGTGACCTTCACGGGATCGATGATGCCGTTATCGATGAGGTTGCCGTACTCCAGGGAGTTGGCGTTAAAGCCTTCACCGTTGGCCATCTCAGATACGCGGGAGACGATGACAGAACCATCGAGGCCTGCGTTTTCTGCGATCCAGAATGCCGGGCGGGTCAGAGCACGGGCAACGGCGAGCACGCCGACCTTAGCCTCGCCCTCGAAGTCCTGGGCAAAGGACTCGAGTTCCTTAGAGATCTGCACCAGCACGGAACCGCCGCCGGCGATGACGCCTTCTTCTACGGCCGCACGGGCGGCGTTGATGGCGTCCTCGACGCGCAGCTTGCGCTCGTTGACCTCGGTCTCGGTTGCGGCACCGACGCGGATAACGGCGACGCCGCCGGAGAGCTTGGCCAAGCGCTCCTCGAGCTTCTCCTTATCCCAGGTGGAATCGGTACGGGCGATTTCGCCGCGGATCTGTTCACGGCGTTCATCGAGGGCTGCGGCGCTGCCGCCGCCATCGACAAGCACGGTGTCTTCCTTGGTGATGGTCACGCGGCGCGCGGAACCCAGCACCTCAAGGCCGACCTCGTTCAGGTTGACGCCCACCTCAGGGTCCACCACGGTGGCACCGGTAACCACGGCCAAATCATCCATGAAGCCCTTGCGGCGCTCGCCAAAGTACGGTGCCTTTACGGCGGCGACCTTCAGGACCTTGCGGATGGAGTTGACCACGAGTGCCTGCAGCGGCTCGCCCTCGACGTCTTCCGCAATGATGAGGGTCGGGCGGTTGGTTTCCGCAATCTTTTCCAGCAGCGGCAAGAAGTCCGGCAGGGAAGAAATCTTGTTGCGGACGAGCAAAATGGCGGCATCGTCAAGCACGGCGTGGTTGGTCTCTTCCTCCGTAGCGAAGTACGGGGAAAGGTAGCCCTTGTCAAAGGAAATACCTTCGGTGACATCCACGGTGGAGTCCATGGTCTGGGACTCCTCGACGGTAACAACGCCGTCCTTGCCCACCTTTTCCATGGCGCCGGCAACCATCTCTCCGACCTCCGGATCGCGGGAGGACACGGTGGCTACCTGCGCGATTTCGGAAGCAGAGTTAACCGGAGTGGCGCGTGCCTTGAGCTCCTCGACGGCCTTTTCCGCCGCCGCGGAGATGCCGCGGTTGAGCTCAATCGGGTTAGCGCCGGCTGCAACGTTGCGCAGGCCCTCAAAGATGAGCGCCTGGGCCAGCAAGGTCGCGGTGGTGGTGCCGTCGCCGGCGATGTCGTTGGTCTTGACCGCAACGGACTTGACCAGCTGCGCGCCGAGGTTCTCGAAGGGCTCCTCGACGTCGATATCGCGGGCGATGGTCACGCCGTCATTGGTAACGGTCGGGCCACCGAAGGCCTTGGACAATACGACGTTGCGGCCGCGCGGGCCGAGGGTGACCTTGACGGCATCAGCCAGCGTATCGACGCCGCGCTGAATTCCCTCGCGGGCTTCTTGGTCGAATGCAATAAGCTTTGCCATAAGTAGTTCCTACTTCTCGATGATGGCGAGGATGTCGCGCTGGCTCAGCAGCAAGTACTCTTCACCGTCGTACTTCAGCTCGGTGCCGCCGTAGCGGGAGAAGACAACGGTGTCGCCTTCCTTAACGTCCATGGGGATGCGGTCATCGTCGTCTTCCCAGCGGCCCGGGCCGACGGCGATAACGGTTGCTTCCTGCGGCTTTTCCTTTGCGGAGTCCGGGATAACCAGGCCGGATGCGGTGGTGGATTCTGCTTCTACGATCTGTACGAGGACGCGGTCCTCAAGCGGCTTAATAGTTGCCATGATGTTTCCTCCGTATTGTTCGTTTGCGCGCTCAATGGCGCGCGCGTGCCGGTTGTGGATGTCCAGCACAGCCGTCGTCGCGGGTGAACAACTGTGGGTCAAACAACCTGATTAGCACTCTACCCTCGTGACTGCTAACCCTCAACAACGACGCGACCCCCGTTGCTGGGCCGCGCTACGGCGCCAAGTGTGTCAGGGACACCACGTGTACCCCGCTCGGATGCCGAAAGCTCAGGTTTCCTCCCGTCACGATCATTAAGACCGGCGGGACCTCCCATTCAAAGCGTTCTGCGAAGGCCTGCAAATTGCTTACCGCCTTCTCAATGATCTCTTGGCTTTGCCCCAATTTAATTTCTACGAAAACGGTCCTGCCCGCCAGCTCAAATACCGCATCCACTTTCAGCCCAGAGGCATCACGGGCATGGAAAACACGCTTCCCGCTTAACACTGCCAAGTCATGGACAACTTGGGATTCAAAAAGCTGCCCGGCAAAGGAAAGGTTGCGCAGCAACTTGTCTGGGGACGCGTCCACGGCAGCAGCGGCCAACGCCGGATCCGCCAGATGCCTCTTCGGTGCCGTTCGCAGGCTAGCCCGCGAGCGCAGATGAGACGACCACGCCAGCTGTTCTTCCACGATGAAGATGCGCTGCAACGCAGCAAGGTACTCGCTGACCGTAGCCCTTTGCGCGCCAATATCAGTAGCAATAGAAGAAATGGACTGTTCTGTGGCTACCCCACGGGCAAGCGAACGAATAAGGGTCGTTACCTTTACCGGATCCCTTCGCACACCATCGGCGGCGGTGATATCCACGTGGGCCACAGTATCGATATAACTGCGCAGGTTCTCTTGCGCCGCCTCGACGGAATAATTCCGGTTTGCGGGCCAGCCTCCGTGCGCCATGCGCTCGATAATCCCTGCAACATTCACGACCGTTTCCCCATTCGACTGCGGGGGTTCCTGAGCTACCAATTCGGCTAATGATACTGCGCCATTAGAATGCCCCGACTCATAAAAACTGAAGGTCTTCATCCGCAGCCTGGCTATACGCCCCGCACCCGAGTGCCTGGATTGTTCCTCCATTGGCGCAGTCGACCCAGTAAGAATGAACTGCCCAGGCGCTTGCCGACGGTCAATCTCATGCCGCACCAAGTTCCACAACTGCGGTTTTTCTTGCCACTCATCAAAAACTCGCGGCGTATCCCCCTCCAACGCCAAATCCGGGACGGTGCTGAGCTGCATGTCGAGGTTTAAATCCGTATCCACCTGGACAAGACTGCCCGCAATTTGCCGAGCGGTCGCGGATTTCCCACAGCCCTTTGGGCCTTCTATCAACACTCCACCAGATCGCTGCAGGGCTTCATGAAGCCGCGAGTCCTCTACTCTCGGGAGATAAACATAGCCGTCTTGACCAGTCATTTTAACCCCATCCATCAGTTTGAGCGCGTTCTACCCATCAGAATATCGGCGATCCATCCATCAGTTTGTGCGGATCTGGGCGGTTGAGCGCAAGAATCCCGCGAGAATGAGCTTGACGGCGCACAGCGCAAGAAACATGGCGCCAAAAATTAGGCCGAATGGCGCCCACCACACCCCGGCGAAGCCCTCCCATAGGGCGCTCATCCCGGAATGAGAATCGGTCTGCAGCAGGTGGTTGAGCAGCGCGACCACCGTTGCGCTCAAGGTGATGACTATGGCCGCAGCAGTAATAGTCAGGCAGAAGGCCTCGCCCACCTGCACCCGCACCCACGCTGCTGGCGAGGCACCGGCCAACCGCAGTCCGCGAACATCGCTGGCGATGCGCGAGCGCATAATGAGTGAAGTCAACACCGCACCAACGATGCTTGGGGCCACGACTGGGCCGAGAAACGCCGCGAAGACCTGCCCCGATGACAAGGTGTCTAAGTCGCCCATACTACTTTTGAACATCCTTATCCCCGAGCCGACCGCGACAATCAAGCCACCAAACAGCACCCACGGGACGATATGGGGCACGGAAAAGCGGCGGCGCACCCGCACATTGGCCCCGGCGATGCCGCATAGTCGCGTCCATTGGTCCACGGCGGGCATGAGCCATGGCGTCATGAATGCCACCAGGATGACCAGCCCCATGGAAGCGGCGATGCTATCGGCCGGCTCCTCTATCTGCAGGCAACCGTACACAGCACCGCCTACCAAGCCTGCGGCCACAAGGCAGCGCACCACCACCCACACCGGGTGCGATTCCACCCGTGGGCGAAAGACCCGGCGCAGCGGTATGAGGGCACCGCAGACCGCCGATGCCACGCAGACAAATACAGCGATGCGGATGACCAACGGGGTAATGGCCAACTCCGGCATGGGAATCCCGTCGCTGCGAAAGGCCGCGGTCATAGGGTCGACCAATAGGCGCGCCGGGAAGGTCCCGATGAATGCCGCGATAGCGCTCACGGCACTGACCTGCCCCACGATGAAGCTATTGATCATCCACCCAGGCATGCCGATCATGCGCCACGAGCGGTACACGGGTTCGCGTTCTTCAATAATCAGCCGCATCTGCGACAGCGTGATCAACACCACTGTGCAGACCGCCATGCCCAGCACGGTGCCGCCGAGAGGCCCCGTGGGATCATCGTCCGCGTCCGAGGTGGCCACCAGCATCGATACCGCCAGCGCGCAAGAAGCCGATGAGACCACCATGGTCAAAGCAACGGCAAGCCATGAGAGCCAATTGCTTTGTAAGTCCTTAAGCCACACCAGCATGGTTGGCCTCCTGGAGCTCGATAATGCGGTCGGCGGCCTCCGCGGCGAGGTGCGAGTGGGTCACCATGACCACCGCGGCCCCGCCCCGTGCGGCGGTGCGGAGGTGGGTGAGGACGAGTTGGGCGGTGGCATCGTCAAGCGCGCCCGTAGGCTCATCGGCGAAGATATACGACGCACCGGCCAGCAAGGCGCGGGCGACGGCGACGCGCTGCTGCTGACCGCCGGACAGCTGCGCGGGCAAGCGGCGCTCCAGTCCGTCAAGCCCCAAAGACGCGAAGGTTTTCTGCACCGCGTCGCGGCTGCAACGCCGACCAGAAAAGTGCGCGGTCAACGTGGCATTTTTGCGGGCGTTCAGCGATTCCAGCAGGTTATAGTCCTGGAATACGAAGGCGCGCTCTGTGCGGCCCGGTGCGTTGACCGTGCCGGAACTGGGCTTATCCAGCCCGGATAGCAGGTTCAACAGCGTTGTCTTGCCGCTTCCGGATGGCCCCATAATCGCGACAAATTCCCCCGGCTCGATGCTTAGGTCCACCTCGGCGAGTGCGGTATGGCTGCCGTAGCGCTTGCTCAGATTCTGTGCTTTCAACATGCCCTCCATTCCACCGGCCGTGCCCCGCACGCGCGATGGGGAAGGCTGCCCAAAAAATGGTGGGGCTAGCTCTACTGCCACCACCCCGGCGCGGCGGCTAGGCTGAACGAATATGCGAACTGTCAAGGCCAATGGGTGGAGCCTCGTCCTCGGAATACTCGCCCTTCCGGGACTCGTGATTTCGGTGCTCATGCTGCCGTGGATTCCGCTGGTAGCCCGCGCCGCAGAGTTTATCGGCCGCATTGGCGCGAAGTGGATGGGCGTTGATATTCCCCCGCGGCGGGCCAACAGATGGTTTGATTGGCAGCAGTTTTATCACCTTTTACTACAGCTTCTTATTTGCGTGGCCTGCTTTGTCAACTGGGTCTCTGTCGGTTTTGTCGCGGGCGTACTGGTCATCGCGCCGTTTATTCCGCAGGCCGAGTTCAATGCCGGCGAGTGGACCACCGATAATCGCCCATTGATTTTTGTCGTGTGCTGGCTCGCGGCCGCCGTGCTCTTCGTCCTACTGGTGGTGCTCAACCGCCTGCTGGTCAAGGCCTCTATTTCCCTCACCCGGCTCGCGCTGAGCCCCTCCGCGGAGGAGTTGGCGGCCTCGCGCGCCACGCTTATTGATGCCTTTTCGGGCGAGCGCCGCCGCATCGAACGCGAGCTCCACGATGGCCCCCAGCAGTACCTGACCGCGCTCAAGCTCAACCTGGCAGCGGCCAAACTCCAGTCCCCGCCCGAGGCTCAACAGGCGCTTGCCGATGCCGAACATAACGCCACCCAAGCCCTATCCGCCCTGCGCGCTACCGTGCGCGGCATTGCGCCACAGGTGCTTTTCGATGACGGCCTCATCCCCGCCCTCGATGAGCTCTTGGCCCACAGCGGGCTCGACGCGGAACTGCACGTCGAAGGCGCGGAACGATCGATTGGGGAAACGACGGCGCTACTGGCCTACCACGCGGTAGCAGAGGCGCTGACCAACGCCTCAACCCACGGCGCGGCCACCGCCGCCACCGTGTCCATCTCTTTTGGCGACGATCTTCACCTCAGCATCCGCGATAACGGCTCCGGTGGCTTCTCTACAGGAGTAGGCCCTAGCGCGTCCGACCCCGCGCACTCCCGGGTCGACGCTGGTACCCGCACCGATACGGGTGGCGAATCGACTACCGCAAAGACCACCGGTGCAACCGCGGGCACTGGGCTGGCCGGGCTGCGCGAGCGAGCCGCAGCGCTCGGCGGCAGCGTCGACTTCTCCCCCGCGCATGAAGAAGGACAAGGAGCGACCTTAACCATGTCACTACCGCTAGAGGAGGCCCGATGAAACTCTTATGGGCAGAAGATTCTGCCCTTTTGCGCGCCGGGCTGGAACAGCTTTTGGCGGCACTGGGCCATAGCGTGACCGCCGTCAACGATGCGGAAGAATTGCGCGCCTGCGCAGGCAGCGATGACTTCGATCTGATCATTAGCGATGTCCGCATGCCGCCCACCATGAGCGATGATGGGCTGCGCGCGGTGCACGATGTGCGTGCAGCAGATCCGTCGCAGCCGGTGGTAGTGCTCAGCCAATACGTGGCGGCAAGCTACTTGGACCGGCTTTTAGAGCACGGCGGATTCGGCTACCTGCTCAAGGAGCGCGTATCCGATGTGGACGAATTTGTGCGCACCCTGGAAGAAGTGGCGGGCGGTGGCACCGTGGTCGATCCAGAAGTGGTTACCGCCCTGCTCTCCGCGCGGCGCACGGGGCTGAGCCAATTAACCGCCCGCGAGCGCGAGGTTTTGGGCCTTATGGCGCAGGGATTGAGCAACCAAGAAATCGAAGACAAGCTGGTCTTAACCGCTGGGGCGGTAAGCAAGCACGTCTCCAATGTTTTTCTCAAGCTCGGGTTTCGGCCCGAAGACGCCAATCGCCGCGTCAAGGCCGTGCTGATGTGGCTGCGCCACACCGAGCGTTAAAGGAGGGGTGTTTACGCGCTCTTCGTGGAGTTGATGACCGCAGCGCGCCAGAGCGTGTACTCGTCAGGGAAATCCTCGCGGTAGTTTTTCACCGCGCGGATGCCGTGCTCGACGGAAGCGATGACCTCATCGATGGAGTCCTCCTCGCCCTCTGCATCCACGAAGATGACCGGGCCGCTAATAGCACGGATGGGATCCTGCAAAAAGGCGGAGTTTCCCGTGTCCGCGGCATTGCGCGCCAGGGATGCAACCGGGTTGGGCTCGGCGCCTTCCTGCTTGGCTTCTGGGTTATACAGCGCGGCGTAGGTCGTGCCGTCATCTTGAAAGACGACGGAGACGCGATCCTCGGTGGTGCCGCCCAAGAACTGGTTGGCGTGTTCTAATTCGAACTCGATTTTCCGGCGGGTGAGATCGGGGTTGACGAGGAAACCAACGGTCATGAGAGAAAGCTCCTTTAAAGCCGAGAGGGCGTGAACGCGTTAAACGTTACCGCCGACTCCCCCACCCCGCAGTGCGAGGAAGAAGAACTTTAGGTTAACTGCGGCTCTTCCACATCCAGTTGCGTATCGGTGCCAATACCCAGGCTTGACGGCGCAGCCCCCTCATGAATGAGCTGGGCGCCGAGGGCAGCAATCATCACGCCGTTATCGGTGCACAGATTAAACCGCGGCACGCGCAGCTCCACCCCGGCGGCGCCGCAGCGCTCGGCGGCCAGCTCCCGCAGCCGGGAATTGGCCACCACGCCACCACCGAGCAGGAGCACCTTCGCCCCGGTATCCTCGCAGGCGCGAATGGCCTTGGCGGTGAGCACATCGGCCACGGCCTCTTGGAACGAGGCGCATACATCCTCCACGGAGATGGTCTCGCCGGCCTTTTCGGCGCGCTCCACATAGCGCGCAACGGAGGTCTTCAATCCCGAGAAGGAAAAATCATGCCGGTGCTCGCCGCGCAGGTCCTCGGCGCGCGACATGCCGCGCGGGAAATCGATGGTGGGTTGTCCGCGGGCGGCCAGCTTATCGATGACCGGCCCACCCGGGTAACCCAGCCCTAGGAGGCGGGAGACTTTGTCGTAGGCCTCACCGGCGGCATCGTCAAGCGTGGAGCCCAACTCGCGCATGGGCTTTCCCACGGCCTCGACCTCGAGCAGCTGGGTATGCCCGCCGGAGACCAGCAGCGCGACCGAGTGCGGCAGGCTCTCGCCCTCGAGGTTGGCCACGGCGACGTGCCCGCCGAGGTGGTTGACACCATAAAAAGGCACGCCCCACGCGGCGGCATAAGCCTTGGCAGCGGAAGCGCCGACGAGCAGGGCGCCGGCCAGGCCCGGGCCCACGGTGGCGGCAATGGCATCGGGCTTATCGATGCCCGCCTCATCCAACGCCGCCCGCATCACCTGCGGCATGGCCTCCAGGTGCGCGCGGGAGGCGATTTCTGGCACGACGCCGCCAAAGCGCGCGTGCTGCTGCATCGACGAAGCAACGGCATTGGCGATAATCTCCATGTGGCCGTTTTGATCTAGCTCGACAATGCCCACCCCGGTCTCATCGCAGGAGGACTCGATGCCCATGACCTTCATTACTGCTCCTTTGCTTCGCGCTGGCTTGCTTGTGGCGACTGGCTGGCGCGCACCATGACGTGCGCATCCGCGCCGGAGGGCTGGTAATAATTGCGGCGGATTCCCTCGATGCTAAAGCCATAGCGACGGTATAGCTCGATGGCGGGATCGTTTCCCACCCGCACCTCTAAAAAGATGGGCGCGCTTTTTAAGTCCGCGATATAGCAAATATTGTCCATCATCATGCGCGCGATGCCGCGGCGCTGGGCCTTAGGATCGACGCCAATGGTGTGGATTTCAAACTCTGGATCTGCGGCTGGGCCCATCATGCCGATGCCGGCATAGCCCAAGAGGACCGGCTCCTCGTCGCCTTCTGAGGCTGCGGGATCGAGGGCACCTTCCACCCCGAGGTAGAAATTGAAGGGCTGAGCCATTTCTTGCTCAAATACCGATTCCGTCCACGGGGTTTCACCGGGAAATAGCACCTTTTCCAGCTCGGCGCAGCGCGGGGCATCGGCGGGGGTGAGCTCGCGGAGGTTCACAGGCGCACCTCTGGAATGGCCGCAGAAAGCTGCTGCTTTTTGGGCGGGACCGCATCGGGGCGACGCAGGTACCTGGGCACGAACGGCGCCGGATCCGCGTCAAGCCGCGCGACGGCCACCAGGCCCTCGGCGGTGGGTGCGGCCTCGCTGCGTGGCAGCGCGGCGAGTTCTTCCGGCAGCTGGTCGGCCAGCTTCTCAGGGATTACCACCTGCGCGATATCCTGCACAGAAAGCTCCCCCGGCTTCGATACGTCTGGGCCAGCCAGGCGTTGCCCCGCGCGGTAGGTGGCCCAATAAATTTCCTTGCGGCGGGCATCGGTGGCAACTAGCGCCGCGTCCGCCGCGTCCTTTTCCTCGGCTGCATCGGCCCCTGCTAGCGCGGCGTGGGCGATGGCATCGTGGGTGCAGACGCCGTGGAGGGGGATGGAGAGGGCATCGGCAAGCGCCTGCGCCGTGGCCATGCCGACGCGCAAGCCGGTAAAGGGGCCAGGGCCCACGCCCGCCACGATGGCATCGAGGTTGCCGAGCTCCAGGCCGGCCTCGCTCATCACCTCGAGGATGGTGGGCATGAGCCGTTCATTATGCGCGCGCGTATCGGCCAGAACGCGCTGCGTCAGCTGCCCAGACTCGGTGTCGACTACCCCGGTGACCAGGGCGGTCGTCGCCGTATCGATGGCCAGGACGCGCATTAGCCGACCAGCTTCCACACGCCGTCTTCGCTCTGGAAGGCCAGCGGCTGGGAGCCCTGAACCAGCGGAACCCCGCCGTCTAGGCCGTGGCCCTGCTGCTCCATGGCCTTAACCTGCGCATTGATCGTTTCGCAGACCTCAACCTCGGAGGAATCCAGTTCCTCTACATAGGGATCGACGCTGTGGCCCAGCGCCATGACGTAGCTCTTGCCCTCAGGAACGACGCCGTCCTCAAAGGTGATGTCATCAGGGTTCGGGGCGGCTTCCTTGACCTTGTCTTCCGCCATGCCCGGGCAGATGAAGCCGATGGCGCTGTAGTCCGCGCCGTAGACATCAGAAGGAATGAGCGACATTACCTCAAGGTTCCGCGGGGCATGCTGCAAGGTGTTGGTGAGGTTGCCCTCCAGGGAATCCTCATCACGCAGGGTAGCCCCTGCAACGAGCACCATCATCACAATGATAAATAGCGCGATAATGGTCGTGGTTAGGTTGCGAGCAAATTTAGTCATGGGGTGAGTAACGCTCCTCGGGTCAAGGGGGTCCTATATGTACATATGGTGAAGTGATTGTCAGTTCTTTTTACCGAGGCTACTCGGCGGCCAACAAGCACTCACCCACTGGGTAGTGCCTGCCAGTGTAGGCGGATTACCCAGTGGGTGAATAATTAGCGCGGGACATACGGGGCTAAAGCAATAACAATAGCAGCACCTGAGCGGCGATAATCTTGCCGATGATGGTGGTCGGGTACACCGTTGCCCAGCCGCGCCCGGCAAGCTCCGTGCCGGTTTGGCCCCGGATGTAGGCAAATACTGCCGGGTTCGTGGTCATGCCGGCCGCACAGCCCATCGCCTCGTCCCACTTCAAGCGCAACACCAGCATGCCGATAACGCCGATGAGGATGGCCGATACCAAGGTAATGATAAAACCAACGCCGATGATGGTCAGCGAGGACGGATCCGTGAGCGCATCGCGGAACGATGCGCCTGCCGATGTCCCCACGCCCGCCAGGAAGAGCGTCAGCCCCAGGTTCGAAAGTGTTTCCCTAGTATGGAAGGGCATCTGCCAATTGATGGGACCGGTGCGATTCAGGTAGCCGAGGAATAGACCGACCACGACGGGGCCGCCACCAAAGCCCAGCTGCAGGGTCGATCCGCCCGGCATGGGAATGGGGATAAGGCCCAGCAACATGCCCAAGGTCAAACCGATGGACATGGATAAGAGGTCAGCATTGCCAAGCGCCGATTCGGAATCGCCCAAGTACTTGCGCACTTCGCGCACGTGGTGCGAGCTACAGACCACGCGCACGCGGTCGGAGTAATTCAACACCATATCCGGGTGCGGGACCGCATCGCTATCGCCCTTGCGCACGCGCGCGATGATAAAACCGTGCTCGAGCGCATCGATATCGCGGATGCGCCTGCCAGCAACCTTGGGGTTGGACACGGTCACGCGCTTATACTGCAAGCCAGCCTCGGGGGTGAGCTCGACGGGATATTCCTCACCGAGCACCTCAATAGCGCCGGCGACGTCCTTCTCGGAGCCATTAATAAGGAATGCTTCGCCCTTGCGCAAGGGCATATCCGGGTGCGCCAGGCGGTGGTGCTCCATATCGGAGATCTCGCGGGTGGCCACCACGGTGTACCCGGTGACGCGGTACAGGTGCCCTGCCGTATCCGGGAAGTCTTTGGTCAACCGCACGCCTTTAGCCACCAGTGGGGCGGGAATCATCCCCTCTTCTTTGGCATCCGCCTCGTGGTCTACCTTCAGGATCTTCGCGCCGATGGCGGCGACTAGGATCGCACCGATGACCGCGCCCGGGTAAGCCAGCGAATAGCCGACGACCGGGGTGGAATTGCCCAGCATATCCACCACCGCTGCCATACCTGGGGTGGACGATAGCGAACCGGCAAACATACCGGCGGCCACATCGGTTTCTAGGCCGAAGACGCGAATGAGCCCAAAACCTACGCCCACGAGCAGGACCAACATGCCGATCATAAAGACGGTCAGCTTCCAGCCACGGGTAGCAAATTCGCGGACGAACGACGGCCCGAAGTTCAGGCCAATGGCATAAACAAAAATGGCCAAGCCGAATTGATACACCAGCGGTGGAATCTGGATATCCGGGTTGGCGGTAGAAAGCCCGAGGGCCACGAACATCGCTGCCGCAGCGCCAAGAGAGATGCCAAAGAATTTGATTTTGCCGATGGCCAAACCGATGGCCATGATGGCAAAAAGGGCGAGCAGAGGACTGGAGGCTAGGAGATCTAACACCCTTCAAGGATCCCGCACCTTAAATACCTAAAACAACTTGACGCCCTAAGATATCCATCACTTATACCTTCAAATTAATGAGACCTACCTAATCATTGTGGCGCCACGACCAGCTAACGCGGCGCACGTCCTCATCGGCGCCGGCGAACTCCGCCGGTTCGCGGTCGATGCTCACAAAGAGGTAGGAATCCGCAATCTGCTCGATAAGGCCGCCGCCCCATTCGGCGACAACGACGGCATCGGCAAGCTCGGTATCCAAATCCAAGGCATCCAGCTCCCCCAAGGGATCGCCGGAATTGGCCCCGCCCTCATCCAAGAGGCGGTATGCATCCACGTGCACCAGGTCCGGTCCTCCAACCCGGGAGCGGTGCACGCGGGCGATGACGAACGTGGGCGAGGTAATCCGGCCCTTGACCTGCATTCCCTGTGCAATCCCCTGAGTAAAGGTGGTTTTTCCCGCGCCCAATGGGCCATCCAGGATAACGACATCGCCAGCTTCTAGTGCGGCGCCCAGTTCCTTGCCGCAGGCGTGGGTCTGTTCCACCGTTGCCAGATCGCGGGTTCCAGACGACGGAAAATTACTGCGCATCGGCCTCTCCTACATATTCGCGTTCGGTGCGGCCGGTGGGCCGACAGACCACTTCATAGTTGATGGTGCCCACGGCATCGGCAAGCTCGGTGGCAGACATGCCGCCCCGACCAAAGATGGTGACCTCATCACCGGGGGCAATGCCGTGCGGGTTTTCTCCTAGATCCACCACAATCTGGTCCATGCACACTCGGCCTACCTGGGGATACAGCCGCCCGCCGATGCCCACCTGAAGGTGTCCCTGATACGCGCGCGGCAGGCCATCAGCATAGCCACAATCCACAGTGGCCAGGAACCCTGGCTTATCCGCGCTCCACGTGCGCCCGTAGCTGGTGGCCTCATTCTTATCAATTGGCTTGACCCCGAAGACATTTCCGGACCAGGTCATTGCCGGGCGCAAGCCATGGTCCCGCCCAGCTATGGGCTCGAGCCCGTAGCACGCGAGGCCGACGCGCACCTGGTCAAAGTGCGCCGACGGGCGCGAGAGCGTGGCCGGCGAATTGGCCAAATGATTGACCGGGCACTCCAGCCCGGCCGCGCGCGCCGCATCCAGGGCGCGCCGAAACTCTTCTTCTTGGGCGTCATTATGCGCGTTATCCGGATCGTCCGCGCAGGCAAAGTGGGACATGAGGCCCAAGACCGTGATATGCGGGGCATCCCGCAGCAGCGCAAAGACCTCATCCCAGTCCGCCTTATCCACCCCGGAGCGGTGCATTCCGGTTTCAACCTTGATATAGATTTCGGCGGGAATCTCTGCTTCTACCAGCTTCTGCGCCTGCGCCGGGGAATTGACCGCAATCTGGATGCCAGAGGCCAGGGCCTCTTCTAGCACCTGATCCGACTGCCAGATCCATGCCGCAATGGGCGAATCGACCCCCATGCGCCGCAGCTGCACTGCTTCTGTCAGCGTGGCGACGCCAATAGAATCCGCCCCTGCTTCCAGCATCACGGGCACGACCCTTTCTACCCCGTGCCCGTAAGCATCCGCCTTCACCACGCACATCAGCTTGACGTCTGGGCCGATCTTCTCCTTAATCAGCCGCACATTATGCGCGATGGCAGCAAGGTCAATTGTGGTTTTCAGCATGCCACTATTGTGCCACTTTCCACCCGCGCGCTGAATTTACTGCAGATATGCACAAGACCCCTCTCCCACCTGTGCAAAAAGGACGAGAAAGGGGTCAGAACCGCCGGAAGATTATTCCACGGTCACGGACTTGGCCAGGTTGCGCGGCTGGTCAACGTCATAGCCCTTGGACTTTGCCACGTGCGCGGCAAAGATCTGCAGAGGCACCGTAGCAAGGAGCGGCTGCATCAACGTCGGTGCCTTAGGCACGCGGATGACGTGGTTAGCGTAATCCTCTACCGCGGTATCGCCTTCTTCTGCGATCACGATGGTGATGGCACCGCGGGCGCGGATTTCCTGGATATTGGATACCACCTTGGAGTGCAGCGAATCGCGCCCGCGCGGGGAGGGGACGATGACAAAGACCGGCTGGCCCTCCTCAATCAGCGCGATCGGGCCGTGCTTGAGCTCGCCTGCGGCAAAGCCCTCTGCGTGCAGGTAGGCGATCTCCTTGAGCTTCAGCGCACCTTCAAGGGCAACCGGGAAGCCCACGTGGCGGCCCAAAAAGAGCACGGATTCCGCATCCTTCATGGAGTTAGCCAGGCCGGCTACCTGCTGTTCTTCATCGATGACGCTTTGTACCTTATCCGGCATATTGCGCAGCTCAGCAAGAACCCCCTGAATTTCATCAGAGAACATATTGCCGCGCAGCTGTGCCAAGTACAGGCCCAGCAGGTAGGTCGCGGTAATCTGCGCCAAGAAAGCCTTGGTTGAGGCCACCGCGATTTCGGGACCCGCGTGGGTGTAGAGCGCCGCATCGGATTCGCGCGGAATGGACGAGCCCTGCGTATTGCAGATGGCGATGACCTTCGCTCCCTGCTGGCGGGCGTGGCGCACGGCCATCAGGGTATCCATGGTCTCGCCGGACTGGGACAAGGCCACGACCAAGGTCTTCTCATTAACGATCGGATCGCGGTAGCGGAACTCGTGAGCGAGCTCGACCTCGGTGGGAATGCGGCACCAGTGCTCGATGGCGTACCGCGCCACATGCCCGGCATAGGCCGCCGTGCCGCAGGCGATCACGATGATCTTATCGATGGACTTCAAGACCGACTCATCGATGCGCAAGTCATCCAAGGTCAGCTGGCCCTGCTCATCAAAGCGGCCGAGCAAGGTATCGCGCACGGCGGCAGGCTGGTCGTGGATTTCCTTTTCCATGAAGGAATCAAAGCCACCCTTTTCAGCGGCGGCCGCGTCCCACTTGATCTCAAAGGACTTGCCCTCGGTGGGGTTGCCGTCGTAGTCAGTAATGACGACATCATCAGCGGTGATGGTGACCACCTGGTCATTGTCCATTTCCACTGCGGACTTGGTGTAGTCAATAAAGCCCGATACGTCAGAGCCCAAGAAGTTCTCGCCCTCACCCAAACCAATGACCAGGGGCGAATCGCGGCGGGCCGCAACGATGCGATCCGGCTGGTCAGCGTGAATGGCCAGCAGGGTAAACGCACCGTCGAGGCGCTGGGCGGTCAGCTGCATTGCCTTGGTGAGGTCACCTGCGGCGTCGTTGTGGAAAACATCGCCGAGCAACGCAGCGGCAACTTCAGTATCGGTTTCAGAAACGAAGTTGTAGCCCTTGTTCAAAAGCTCGGTCCGCAGCTCCGCGAAGTTTTCAATGATGCCGTTGTGCACCACGGCCAGCTTGCCGCCGTCAACGACGTGCGGGTGCGCATTGAGATCGGTCGGGCCACCGTGGGTGGCCCACCGGGTGTGCCCGATTCCCAAAACGGAATCCTTCAGCGGACGGGCTGCGATCTCATCATCCAAGGCAGCAACCTTGCCCGCCTTCTTCCGCCAGCTAATCTCCCCATCGGCGTACATCGCCACACCAGCGGAGTCATAGCCGCGGTATTCCAGTCTGTGCAGACCTTCCACGACTACATCCAGAGCGAAGTATTCGCGGTCACCGCTAGCGTGACCAACATATCCAACAATTCCACACATAAAAAGGAATCCTACCTCATTGGTCAACACGAACCAGGGGTTGGACTAAGAGCCTGTTATTTATGGCCGCATACTAATTCGGGCCGTTTATAGTTACTGAAAACTGGCCTGCACACCGCTAGTTTTCGCGCCCTCGGTGAGCAACCCTCCCGCACTGCAGCTGACCGGGGACGCGGGAGAAGAGGGGCATCGGCAAGCAGCCGCGCCCCTTCCCTGCCGGACCGTTAGCGGGTAGCGCGCTCTAGTATCTCAAGAACATGGTGGTAATCCTCGCCGGTGGCGCGGGTCATACCCAGCTCACACGTGCGGTTGGTCGAGGCGTGATACTGCGCGCCCAGCTCCGTGACCTGGGTGGCCTCGGCGCGGGTGGCGGACTCCGTAAGCTCTGGGTGGAGCATGCCGCGGTCGCCGGCGTAACCACAGCAATTCCAGGCAGTGGGGATGTGCACCTCCGTGGCTGCGGCCCGGGCGACCTTTTCAACATCGCCCATCATGCCGAGCTGGAACACCGAACAGGTCGGGTGAATCGTCATAGACTCCACCGGCTGGGTGGTCTCGAGGCGCGGTAGCAGCGTATCGGCAGCAAAGCTCAGCGCATCGATGACGGTAATGCCGATGGATTCCAGCATTTCCTGAAAGCCCGCGGTACAACTGGACGCATCCACGATCACGGGCAGGCGGGCGTTATCCGTGGCCTCCATAATGCTCTCGCGCACGCGCTGCTCCATGATGTCGTGGCCCTTGCGCATGCCCTTTGAGGACCACGGCGTTCCGCAGCAGAGCTTTTCGATGCCCCTGGGAACCTCCAGCGCGATCCCCGCCCTCTCCAAGACGGTAATGAAGGCCTCCGTGGCACCCATGCCCTCGCCTTGTGGGGCGAACATGGAGTTTACGCAGGCTGGAAGGTAAATTCCCGCGGTCGCAGCGTAGCGATCGCCCACGCGCCCGGCCAGGCGCTCGCGGGACTTGCCGCCCTTTCCTAACTCCGGCTGGTATCCCGGCACGGTATCGGGGCCGATGAGCGAGCGGGCGACGTCGGTGACCTTCGTGACCAACTGCGCCGGCAACATGTGCGCGCCGGTAAGCGCCGTTGCGGCACCGCGGCTGGTGACCTGCCAATTCTTGGCGGCGGTAGACCAGACCTTTTCCTCGGCGGCCCCAGCATTCTCGTGGCGCAGCTTCTTGATGAATTTACCGGTATCAATGCCCACCGGGCAGGCGGTTAAACACATGGAATCCACGGCGCACGTATCGATGCCCATGTACTCATAGGCCTCATCGAGTTCTGCAACCAAGTGCGTATCGCCACTTTCCTGCGCCCGCTGGCGGGCACGGCGCACCACGATGCGCTGGCGCGGGGTCAAGGTGAGATCCCTCGACGGGCAGACCGGCTCGCAATAGCCGCACTCAACGCACGGGTCGATTTCCTCTTCCACCGTGGGGTTGAGCTTGATATTTGTAATGTGCGCATCGGGGTCATCGTCCAGAATCACCCCCGGGTTCATCGTGCCTGCGGGATCGCAGGCACGCTTGAGCTGCTGCATGACCTCGTAGAGCTCATCGCCGTACTGGCGGCGCACATACGGAGCCATGGCGCGGCCGGTGCCGTGTTCAGCCTTGAGGTTTCCCTCTGCCGAAAGCACCAAATCCACCATTTCTTCATTGAAGTTGTTGTAGCGGCCAATGGCGCTATCGCCTTCGAAGCGATCCGTTAGAAGGAAGTGGATATTGCCATCTTTCGCGTGGCCGAAAATGACCGCATCGTCGTAAGAATAGCGGGTAAAAAGCTCCTGCAAGGAGGAACAGGTATCGGCCAAATCGCCCACCGGCACCACAACGTCTTCCAAGAGCGCCGTGGTTCCTGAGGGCCTTGCTTCTGCCACCTGGGCATACAGGCCCTTGCGGAAATTCCACGCGGCGGTGCGGGTGGGAATATCGGCAGAAAACTCCGCCGGCGATTGCAGGTCCAATTCACGCAAAAGGGACGAGCCCTTGTTCTCTTTTTCCCGCAGCTCTTCCTTGTCATCGGATTGGTACTCGATGAGCAGCGCGGCCTGCGAATCCACATCGAAACCAGTAATGGCCTGCGGGACCTTATCAAAGCCTTGGCCCACGCGAATGGAGGCAGAATCCATCAGCTCCAGGGTGGCGGCACCGGTCTCCACCAGGGAAGGCAATGCCTTCGTAGCGGCGGAGAGATTATTAAAGACCGCCACGGTGGTCGTCGTGAGCGCAGAGATGGACACGGTGCGAAAGACCGCTTCCGCGATAAATGCGAGTGTTCCTTCGGAGCCCACCAACAGGTGCTCAAAAAGCTTGACGGGGCTATCAAAATCCAGGAAGGAATTAAGCCCGTAGCCCATCGTATTTTTCAGCTGGAAGTGGCGGCGGATGATATCTACTGATTCCTGGTTATCGCGCACGCGGCGCTGCAGGCGGATGAGCGTATCCACCAGCTCGGGTTCTTGTGCCTGGAATTGCCGGTCCGCATCCGCGTCCGCAGTATTGATCACCGTGCCAGAAGGCAAGACAAAGGTCAGCGATTCCAAGGTGTTATAGGTATTGAATTCGGTGCCGCAGGCCATGCCGGAGGAATTATTCGCCACCACGCCGCCGATGGTGCAGGCCGCTTCGCTGGCCGGGTCTGGGCCGAGCTTGCGGTTGCGCAGCCCCAAACGCGCATTGACCTGGCGCACGGTGGCCCCTGGCTGCACGCGCACCCGCTTGCCGTCATCGAGGACTTCTATGCCCCGGAAATGCTTGCGCACATCCACCAGGTAGCCCTCGCCGGAGGCCTGGCCAGCCAAGGAGGTGCCGCCCGAGCGCAAGGTCACCGGGATGCCCTGCTGCCGCCCCGCTTTGAATATGGCGGCCACGTGTTCTGCCGAGCGCGCTTCAATCACGGCCTTCGGGGTGTAGAGGTAGTGCGAGGCATCGGAAGCATAGGCCACCCGGTCGATGATGCCGGTCTTTACCTCCGGCCCATCCTGCGGAAATAATTGGTCGATCTTAAGGGTGCCGGTAGTCATATGCGGCGACCTGCCTTCCCAGAGAAGCATAGAGAATGTTACCTAGTGCACATTTTCGCCTGGTTTCTCGACAGCGCGCAAGTAAGGCAACCCATATAACTTCGGCGCCGCGCACCCCTTTTGGCCTCCGCGAATCCCCCGCATGTGCCACTCGCCACCCCTTGCCACCAGCACGGGGTGATCTTCATCTATCCTAGAATGCGTGTCTGCGAATTTGAATAAACACTTAGGAACGTTATCGAAGCGTGGCCGCAACCGCGTGCTGGTTGGCGACCTCGATTATGCGGGTATTACCGGCAAGGTTTATACCCCTGCGGAAGGCCAAGGCCTGCCCGCCGTCGCCTTTGGCCACGATTGGATGCACAAAATCAAGGATTACCACGCCACGCTGCGCCACCTCGCCAGCTGGGGCATCGTCGTGGTCGCCCCCAATTCTGAGACCGGCATGTTCCCCGATCACCGCAACCTGTCTGCAGACATGGAATCTGCGTTGCAGATCGCCGCTGGGGTAAAGCTCGGAACCGGCAATATCACCGTATCGCCGGGCAAGCTCGGCATGATTGGCCACGGCATGGGCGGCGGCACCGCGGTTTTGAGCGCGGTTGATAACCCGAAGGTCAAGGCCGTCGCGGCTATTTATCCTGCCGTGACCGCCCCTTCCGCCGTTGAGGCTGCCCGCAGCCTCGATACGCCGGGCTTGGTCATTGGCTCTGGGCGCGATGATATTTTCAATGCCGGAAACCCCGCCAAGCTGGCCTATAACTGGCGCGGCCAGGTGGCCTACCGGGCCATCGACAAGGGCACGCAGGCCGGCTTTAGCGAAGATCGCTTCCGCAAATTGGCCATCGGTTCCGGCGCCTTCCAATCCGGCCCCACCGAAATCGCCCGCGGCCTCGTCACCGGCTTCTTGCTCTCCACCCTCGCCGGCGAGTCCGCCTATGATGGCTTTGCGGATCCTAAGGCGAGCGCGAAGAAGGTAGAAAGCTTGACCGGCGATGAACTGGCCGAGCGCGCCGGCGTGACCCGCGATGACTAAAAGCTAATTCGCTGAACTAGACCTATCCACGTCGCAGCACAGATTTCACCTGCCCCGATGCGTTATTGACACGCGTTGGGGCAGCAGCATTTTGGCCGCTTCTGCCACCACGGCGCCACGTTCCAGCAGCTGCTTGCCGATGCCCCACCGCATTGCCGTCCCTTCCCCCATGCTGCTCATTTTTGGCCTGTTGGACGGCCTTGGCCGTGGACTTTTCTAGCTCGTCTTGGGCCTTAGCCAGGCTTTTTTCAAATTCCAGCATGCGTCGCGCGGTGCGCTCGCGAAACCCCTGCGCGAATTCTGCAAAATCGTTATTCATTACCACTGCCCTGCCTTTCGTGCAGTCACGGATGGTTCATCTGAGCTTGGCTCTGGTGCAGGCTCAGGGGCTGGGGCTGGGGTCGGGGCCTGTGGCTGTGCAGGTTCCGGTGCCTGCGCTGGTGCAGGCTCAGGTTGAGGCTGCGGTTCTGGTGCAGGTGCTCCAGCTCCAGCGGCTTCTGCTGCCTGCAGGTGCTGTACCTTTTCTGGTGGCGGGGTCGGTTCTTCCACCTGGGAAAGCTCCGGAGGTGGCTCAATGGTTCCATCTTCCGGGCACGGTTCAGGCTCGGGTGCGGGCTGCGGCTCAGGTTCTGGGCACGGCTCCGGCTCCGGTTCCGGTTCAGGTGCGGGCTCGGGTTCCGGCTCAGGCGCAGGTTCAGGTTCCGGTTCAGGCTCTGGGCAGTCGGCATCCACGATGTTTTCCAGGCACTCCGCGGCACCCTCAATGATGAGTCCTACGCCCACCAGAGCGATTCCTGCACCGACGATTCCCAAGCTGCCGCTGCAAGAGGACTCGATGTCACAAGCTGCATCTGATTCCACTGCAGCCGGTGATGTTGGTTCCTCCTCGCACTCAGTATCCTCCGGCACAGGCTCAGGTACTGGGTCCTGTTCTGGCTGCGGTGCGGGCTGTTCCCGTTGTTCTGGTGGGCAGTCTTGTGGTTTGGGTTCCGGCTCAGGATCCGGCGCCGGTTCCGCGTGCGCCGGGGTGGCCGTGGACTCGTTCTGTCGAGGCGGCTCGTTTACGAAACCGCGGCACTGTTGGCACTGGCACCCGGAAGGGTGCTGCTCAGGTGCGGGTTCAGGAGCCGGCTTTGGAGCCCGTCCTGGTTTCGGCTCCGGTTGCGGCTCGGGAGCTGGTTTCGGCTCGGGTGCGGGTTGTGGTTGCGGTGCCGGTTTCGGATCTGGCTTCGGGTCTGGCTTTGGCTCTGGCATCGGTTCCGGCTTGGGCGGGCACTCAGCGGTGGATGCGGGCTGCGTTGGCTGCGCTGGCTGTGGCGGGGTGGAGTCGGTGCCGCCCCCGCCATCGGGCATCGGGCGCGTGGAAGCTGGCGTATCTGGGCACTTTTCCACTGGCGGTAGGCAGGCATCCTCTTCGGCCTCTGCCGGCTCGGGACATTCCTCAGGCAGAGGACGCTCGGAGACGCATTTGCAGCGCGACTCAAACTCGTCGTAACAGGATTCAATGGCATCATCGCGGTCCCGGCACGTGCTGGCGATGGAGTCATTGGTGTCATCGATGATTTTCGAACCAATGGTGGAGACGATGGGAATAATGAACTTGGCCAGCGGGTGCCTGGTAGCCACCATGGACAAGATATTGAGCAGCGGGATGACCGCGGAAATCAGCTCGGTGAGTGCGGTGTCGGAAGTATCCACGACATCGGAAATAGCGCTCGAGCATTGCTTGGCAGAGTCAGTAAGCTGCTTGCCTTCATCGCGGTGGATATCAAAATCTTTTTGAATGCCGGTCAGGTGCTCGCGCAAGGTTCCATGGGCAACATCGGAGTCATCCGTGCGCAGGAAATCCGCAAGCCCTTTCCCGCCGCCATGCGGGAGATTTCCTCCCACCGCGGAAATGGTATGGCGCATTATGTTTTGTGGGGCGATTCCATCTACCGCGCTGATGAGCTCACCTAGAAGCCCCAATGGCATGCTGGGACCGGAATAATGTCCCAAGCAGGCCAATTGGAACTGCGAAATGGCGGCGGAATAATCCCCTAAAAGCGATTTAGTCAGCGTACTCACTAGTTCGCAGCCTTTCCGCTCTCTCCTGCAAAGGAGCGGCTAAAGCCGGCATCATACGTGGCGAATGCACGCATCTGATCGTGCGCTGCCTGGCCTGTGGCAGAGATATTGTCTAAGCGCCACGTTCCATTGGCATGAATGCGCGCGAGGATGCTGCGGATGCGCTCCCCGTGCCCGGAAAAATTTCGCCCTGCCGCGGCAATAGGAAAGTCTGGAACGTCGGCGCGGTGCGCCTGGCGCTGTTCATCATTGGCGCTTATAGCTTGTTGTAGTGCGGACATCGCCTCTGCGGGGCGAAGAAAAACCTCAGACATCGGTATAAATCCCCAAATCCATATGCGTTAAGTGTGCTCACCTTCATTGGACTGGGGTTTATACCAAATGGTTCCCGGTACTTCTTATTTTCCTGCCTATACCGAGGCGACGACGGCAGAAAGTCTGCCTGCCACCTTGCGGGCGTGTTCCTCTTCAGCTGCTTCCACCATGACGCGGAACAGCTCTTCGGTGCCAGACGGGCGCAGCAGCACGCGGCCGGTCTCCCCGAGCTCTTCTTCTGCCTCCACGATGGCCTGCTTGACCTCGACAGAATCCATGATCGCGGCCTTATTGGATACCGGAACGTTGATGAGCACCTGCGGCAATACGGTCATCACGGAGGCCAATTCCTTCAGGCTCTTTCCGGACTTGGCCATGCGCGCCATGATGGAAAGGCCGGTGAGGGTGCCATCGCCGGTAGTGGAGTCATCGGGAAGCACGACGTGCCCGGATTGCTCGCCACCCAGGGAGAAATCGCCGCGGTGGAGTTCTTCAAGCACATAGCGATCGCCCACCGCCGCGTGGCGAACTTCAATGCCTTGCTTTTCCATGGCGAGAGTCAGGCCGAGGTTCGACATGACCGTGGCCACGAGCGTGTTAAAGCGCAGGTCATTGTCTTCCTTCATGCCTACCGCGAGCAGCGCCATGATCTGATCGCCATCGACCACGTTGCCTTCGGCATCGACGGCGAGGCAGCGGTCCGCATCGCCATCGTGGGCAAGGCCCAAATCGGCACCGTGCTCGAGCACTGCTGCCTGGGCTTTTTCGATATGGGTAGAGCCACAGTTCTCGTTGATATTAAAGGCATTAGGCCGGTGGTAGATCGGGATAACCTCAGCGCCTGCTGCTTCATAGGCGCTGGGAGCGACCTTAGACGCCGCGCCATTGGCCGTATCCACGACTACCTTGATGCCGCTCAAGTCAGTGGATACGACCTCCTTCAGATGCTCTAGGTAGCGCTCACGCCCATCGGGAGCCTCCGAGATAATCCGGCCCAACTTGGTGCCCGTTGGGCCTTCCTCAACGAGGTTATCCATCGCGGCCTGAATCTCATCTTCCACGCTATCCGGCAGCTTCTTGCCGCCAGCGGAGAAGAACTTAATGCCATTATCTGGCATCGGGTTATGGGAGGCAGAGATCATCACACCGAGATCCGCTCCGTAATCATCCGTCAAAAAGGCGATGGCTGGGGTAGGAAGCACCCCCACGCGCACCACGTCCACACCGCGTGACGCCAAGCCTGCGGCGATAGCGGCATCGAGCATTTCACCCGATACGCGGGGATCACGTCCGATGATTGCCAAGGGGCGACGTTCATAAGATTCACGCTGCGCAGTAAAGACTTCTGCAGCCGCTTGCCCCAGCGTCAAGGCCAAAATGGGAGTCAGCTTTTTATTCGCGAGGCCGCGAACACCATCGGTTCCAAATAGTCGAGTCATGCAGACAATTATGCCTTGTAGGACCCGCCGGTTGCATGTTTGGGCATCGGCAAGCGGGCTAATTAAGTAACCAACATCACGAAAAATGTCCTTGTGGCGAAAAGCTAAATTTGCTTTAAGTCGTACTTTTCGGCATTTATATGAAATTATTAGCTAGGTTATACTTCACTCTTTTGCCTTAGAGAGGATCAACGATGAACGAACCTAGATCTTCAGGTGACAAGTCACCTGAAACTACCTCGCAGAAGGCACGGTCAGCCATTGCGAAAGCCGCTTCTGGGGAACGCGCTATTCATCCAGCCCTCATCCCCGGAGTAAGTGTCGAAAACACCCGCGCCGATTTTAAGACCAATAAAACGGTCTTTGCGGTGGCCTTGGCATCCACATTTGCCGTTATCCTATGGGCCATCATCGCCCCAGATAATCTGGCTAGCACAGGAAGCACCATGCGAGCGTGGGTCGTCCAAAACTTTGGATGGCTATTTACGATCATCATGATTGCCACCACGGCATTCCTGCTGACAATCGCTATCGCCCCAACCGGAAAAATTAAGCTCGGCGCCGATGATTCCAAGCCCGATTTCTCCCGGAACGCCTGGATCGCCATGCTCTTTGCCGCTGGTATGGGAATCGGCCTGGTCTTCTACGGCCCGATGGAGCCGCTTGCCCTATTCTTGACTCCACCGCCGTATCTCTCCGGCGTCGAATCCGGCAGCCAAGAGGCCATCCTCCCGGCCTTTGCCCAGGCAGTACTTCACCACGCTACGTTGCCGTGGATGATCTTTGCACTGGTCGGCGGCGCGCTTGCCTATGCCGCTTATCGACGCGGCCGTATCCCGCTTATTTCCTCGCTCTTTGAGCCTCTCATTACGGATTCGAATAACCGAGTATTTGGAAAGATCGTCGATATCTTCGCGGTTTTGGTCACCCTCTTCGGCACGGCCACCTCGTTGGGTATCGGCGCGCTGCAGATCCGCACGGGAACCTCGATTCTTACCGGCAAGCCCCTCGAAGGAAACGGCATCATGGTGGTAATCATTACGATCCTCACCATCCTTTTCATCCTTTCCGCAATGTCCGGTATCAAGCGCGGCATCCGCATCCTGTCCAATATCAACATGGGCTTGGTCATCGGACTCGCGGTCTTCGTGCTCATCACCGGGCCGACGCTCTACATCCTGGATCTGATTCCCGCATCCCTGCTGCAGTTCTTCAAGCACTTCGAAGACATGATGTCCCTGTCCGCCTCCCAGGGCGAGCCGGAAAAGGAATTCGTCACCGCATGGACCATGCTGTACTGGGCGTGGTGGATTTCCTGGTCGCCCTTCGTCGGCATGTTCATCGCGAAGATTTCCCGCGGCCGCACCATCCGCGAATTCGTCTTCGTCATCATGCTCGTGCCTACCACCCTGTCGCTTTTCTGGTACGTCATCTTTGGTGCCACTGCAATCAAGACCCACCTGGATGGAGACGGAATCGAGATTGAAGGTTCCGGCGAGAATGTGATGTTCGATCTCATGAGATCACTGCCCCTATCCAGCATCACCACGGTCATCGTCCTCCTTGCTGTGGTGGTCTTCTTCAATACGGCCGCTGACTCCGCTACCAACGTCATGGGCTCCATGTCCCAATCAGGTCGACCAATCCCCTCGACGTCGATTTCCGTTATTTGGGGCGTTGCCCTGGGTGGCATTTCCTTGTCCCTGCTCCTTATCGCCGGCAAGGATGCCCTGAGCGGCCTGCAATCCATCATGGTCTCCAGTTCGCTGCCGTTTACCTTCATCCTCATCGGCATCATGGTGGCGTGGGGTAAGGACCTGGCGCGCGATCCCGCTATCCTGCGCAGGAAATACGCC
Organism: Corynebacterium sp. KPL2830; assembly: GCF_040225635.1. NCBI lineage: Bacteria > Bacillati > Actinomycetota > Actinomycetes > Mycobacteriales > Corynebacteriaceae > Corynebacterium > Corynebacterium sp. KPL2830. The sequence continues at coordinate 61,290 of NZ_JBEHFR010000013.1, forward strand.
CATGCCGCCATTGAGCGCGGCACCCACTTGGGCCTCCAAGAACACAATGGCGACTTCGTATTCAGCTCTTCTGCCGTTCCTGAAAACCACGGTGCCGGGGCAGAAATTGAAAACGATGACCCGTATCTCCACGAGTGGTACACCATCAACGCATCGGATGAATACCTCGCAGAGCAGGCGGCCCTCCGCGAAGAGCGCCGCGCCGAGCTCAAGGACTTTGCACAGAAGAAGACCAAGGACAAGGCCGCAGATGACGATGAGTAATCTCTCTGCCTAACCGGACCTCTCCCCTGGGCCCCTAGCCCGCCTCCCAATGCACTCTTCCGCGATGGGAGGCGGGCATTTCTCTACTCCACAGTCCGTGGTGCACTGCGGCGTGCGGGCTTCATCGTGGCCCCGACTGAGCGTTTATGCCTCGCGCAAGGCTCAGCCTCAAGAGGCCAGCCAGGAGAGGTTTGGCCGGCCTAACCGACGGGGACATCGGCAAGAGCGATAAAACGACAAAACCGCTGCCTCCCTAAGTGGGAAGCAGCGGCAGTGTAGGGCGCTTGCGCGCGCAATAGAAGCGAGATTAACGCTTGGAGTACTGCGGTGCGCGACGTGCCTTGTGCAGACCAGCCTTCTTACGCTCAACTGCACGAGCGTCACGGGTGAGCAAACCAGCCTTCTTCAAGGTGGAGCGATCAGCCGGGTTGTAGATGTTGAGTGCACGAGCGATAGCCAGGCGCAGGGCGCCGGACTGACCGGTCGGCCCGCCACCGTTAACGGTGACCTTCAGGTCAAACTGGTTCTCGCGGTCCAGCAGGGTCAGCGGGGTGAGGATGTCCTGCTGGTGCAGCTTGTTCGGGAAGTACTCAGCGAACTCGCGGCCGTTGACCACGATCTGGCCGGAGCCAGCAACGAGGCGAACGCGAGCGACGGCGCGCTTACGGCGACCGACGGTCTGAATTGGGCCCTCGTGAACCGGAGCAGCGGCCTCAACCTCTGCCTCGGTCTCAGGGTTGGCGCTAGCCAACGAATCACCGATGGTGTTGGTGAACTCTTCGGTAGCGGCGCTTGCTGCAGCGATGTCAGCAGCCTCGGCTACATTGTTGTCGATGTTCTGCTCAGCCATTACTGTGCCACCTGCTTAAACTCGAAGGTTTCCGGCTTCTGACCGGCGTACGGGTGCTCATCGCCTACGAAGACGTGCAGCTTCTTGATGGAAGCGCGGGAGAGCTTGTTGTGCGGCATCATGCCAGCAACAGATTCTTCGATAACGCGGACCGGGTTGGCGTCCAAAGACTGACCCAGGGTCATGGACTTCAGACCGCCCGGGTAACCGGAGTGGCGGTAGCGCATTTCGCGGTCGCGCTTGGTGGAAGAAACGTGAATCTTGTCAGCGTTGATGATGATGACGTGGTCACCGGTGTCAACGTTGGGTGCGAACTGTGGCTTGTGCTTGCCGCGCAGCAGGTCTGCCACGGTGGAAGCAAGCTTGCCCAGCACCACGTCAGTAGCATCGATGACGTACCACTTGCGGGTGATGTCACCGCTCTTTGGGTGGAAAGTAGACAAAATGACTCCTTGAAAGTCTGTCTCGGAACTGCCGGCCAGCGCTAAGCATCCATTCGCTTCCCAACAGCGGCCGGTGGAGACCTGCGGGAAGCGCTTCGCCAGCTGCTTGCCGACGAGCGAACACATAGGATTACAACCCTAGCCGCTACCGGGGCAAAAGACCAAAACGCCGAAACCGGTACCTTCTCAGAAAGAAAAGGTACCGGTAAAAGAGGTTCTATATGGCGGTTTGTGTAAATAGCGCGGTAAGGCGACGGCGGCTGCGTTCGCCTCCTGCCGGATTGGATACGGGCACGGGCACCGCCCGATTCCCCTACTGCGCATTAAAGAAGCAGGCTAGATAGATGTTGCCAACGGTGCATTATCCCCAGCTAGCGGCGGCGCGACGGTTGACATCGCTCATTGCGTCATTGCCTTGGGACACAGTCTTGGAGATGGTTGCCAGCACGGTATTGAGTTCTTGTGCCGCCTTATCCCATTTAGCCTGCGCCTGGTTATAAGCCACTGCGGATTCACCTTCCCAGGTGCTCACCATGGGTTGGAGGCGGGATTTGAGGTCGGCCAAGGTGCTGTTGATGCGGGCGGAGGTGGCGTTGATATCAGCTGCGGCAGTAGAGATGGCGCCGAATTGGTACTTGATCTCGGACATGTGGAAAATGGTTCCTTTCGAAGTTGCTGGTGGAGGTGGCTGGGTTACAGGGCGAGGCCGCCGCCAACATTGGAGAAGGCCTGGGTGTTTTCGGCTTCGACGTTGTCAAAGTTGTGGGCATTGCTGCGGATGTTTTCAGAAATCGATGTCAATGCCTCGCGCAGTTGCTGCGCGGAGGTGTTGTAGCGCTGCATCAAGTTATCGAATGAAACCTGCGCCTGGCCGGCCCAGCTGCCGCGGACAGAATCCACTACACCCTGCAGGCGGGTGAGCTCGCCTTGGACTTCGTCATTGGTGTTATCGACGCGGCCGGCGGTGGAGACCATGACATCGGCTTGTGTCTTAAAAGTCTGAGACATAACAGTGCGCCCCTCCTTAGGGCGGGAAGAGATGTTGAGTGTGATTTCCCCCGAAAAAGCTTCTGTGCTTTCTCACCGTTATTGGACTGCGCTCAGACCTATATGGTTCCCGGGATGTTAAAAACTTTTCTGTTTATTTCTTGCTCAGGGATTCGGTGGCCATCCGGCACGCTGCTTTTTGCACGGCATTGGCGTTATGGCGGGTATGACACCCCACCGACATGTGATGCCCGGTATCTTCCCAGATGGTCCATTCCACTACGGAGCCATCGCCGGGGTCTTCTACATAGTGCAGACGCCCTGCGTCCTCGGATACATCGCGCAGTTCCGGATCCTTATCAACCTGCGCTTTGATTTCTTCAAAGAGCGGCCTAGCTGGCACGTTAAAAAGCGAGTCCGCCGCTAAGAGGATCCGTAAATCAGGGTCTTCTCCTGTGGCGGTCACCAGTCCTTCCTCCACGGTGGCTTGAAAACCGGTGGGAAGGACAACGGAGAGCCCTTCAATATCGAGGCGTTTTTCGCCAGGGTTGAGCCCGCCATCGCCACCCGCGTCGCCAGGCGCGTCCGCGTTATCCTCGCTGCCACCACCAGATTCGTCCGTCGGCACGGATTCGGTGCCGCTTGCAGTGGTGGTACCTCCAGCGATGGTTCCGGCCTCGCCTTCGTCCTCATCATTAGACGCATTCGCACCCATAGCCCACCACGAGGCACCGATGACGGCAAGGATCACCACGACGATTGCGACGTGGAACATGTCGATGGCACCTATCCAGCCGCGCAGCTTATCGCCCCACCGCGTGCCTGTTTCCTGCCCCTTGCCTGCTCGCGCGCCAGTTCCAGTTGCGGCTCCGGCTCTGGGTTCGGCCCCTGTTTCCGGAACCGCTTCCGGGCGTTCCATGGGAATATCCATTTGGGCGGTGGGCGCGGATTCTGGGGTGCCCGCACCCGATTCAGTACCCCGTGCTGGCGTTGATTCCGGTGCGTGCGGTACGTCCTGCTGCCGCAGGCGGGCGCCGGCTACATCGAGCTGACGCTTCACAATGGTGACGGCTTCCCGGGAGATGGCGGTGCCAGAGGGATCCGCGATGACGGATACGTCCACGTCCGGCCAGGCGGATCCAGCGATTTTCGCGATCTGGTCCATGACGTGGCCTAAGGACTTGCCTTCTACGATGCCGGTCCCGGCAAGATCGTAGCGGTACACGGTTTCCGGGCCTTCAAAGATGGTGGCCGCATCCATAACGGTCACCGTAATCGTTGCCGTTGGTGCGGAGAGAGGTGTTTCTGTAGACATTTACTCTTCTCCTTCCCCGTAAACCACCTGGGCGATTCCCAGGTTTTCGCCGCGGATGCTCCACTGCCCGCGCCCGGGCGGCTGGTGGCTGGGCTTTAGCCCGAAGATGGTGCCTTCGTCGCGGTCGGCATCGAAAAGCAGGAATGCGGGTTGCAGGTCGCGCACTGCGGAAAAGAATTGGCCGAACAGTGCCCGGCCGATGCCGCCGGATTTTCGGGCGATGACCATGTGCAAGCCGATGTCCCGCGCGTGCGGCAGAAGATCGATCAAGGGTGCGAGGGCGATATCGCTGACCAAGTCCGCATCATCGATCACCACATAGATATCTGGGCCCTCCCACCAATCGCGGGCGGCGAGCTGCTTTGGGGTGATATCTGGCCCCGGCAAGCGTTGTTCCAGCGTGCGAACGGTATTGACGATTTCCTCCTGCGCACTGGATTGCGTCGCAGCATAGGCCGCCACCATGTCTTGATCCAGCGTTCCCAGGTGAGCACGGCGCTGATCGATGACCACCAGCCGCGCCTCCTCCCGCGGAAGGCCGCTAACCCCACGCATGACCTGCGCCAAGAAGTTGGACTTGCCACAGCCCTGGGCGCCGATGGCAACCAGGTGCGGTTCGCACTCCGGATTCCACGCCAAGGTGGAAAGATCGCGCCCGCCGATGCCCCACGGGATGCCACCAGTGGGGGCTTCGCCATGGGCGGCGAGCGCCTCTGGGGTTAGAACCGCGGGCAGCATCTTCAACTGCGGGGCGGGAACAGCCTTAGCATGCACGCGGCAGATATGGGCGATATCTTGATTCGAGGTATGCGCGAGCAGCATATTTTCACCGGCCTGCGTCAGCCCCCTACCCGGGGCGCTGGGCAGTTTTTGCTGCAGCTTGCGGTCAATAAGCGAATCGAGTGCCTCACCCAAGCGCAGCTCAAGGCGGTGAGCGATAAGGTCCCTAATCGCCGGACGCATCGTGGTCCACCGGGAGGTCGCGATGACGACGTGGACATTGGCGGAGGCGCCATCAGCAACGATATCCGTAATGGATTCAGCTAAATCCTCAAACTCCGCATTGGACGGGCCGATGTGGTGCCAGCCGTCGATAATCAAGAAGGTCTCGCGCGATTCCGGCCGGCGGATAAACCCGGCAACCTCATCGACGATGCGGCGGATCTTTTCGCCTTCTTCGCGCCCGGCTACCCCGGCAACGTGCGGTAGCCGGTCCAGGGCGGCTAGCTGCCCACCGCCCAAGTCGATGACATAAAAGCGAATATCTTCCGGCCGCCGGTTGAGCGCCAGGGACGAGACTATCGTGCGCAGCGCGCCCGACTTGCCGGATTGCGGTCCCCCGCACAGTGCAAGGTGGCCGCCGTGTTGGTGAAAGTCGATGACTAATTGGTCTTGGCGCTGGTAGTAAGGCCTATCGATAATCCCAATCGGCGCGGACAGTTCCGCTGCGGTGGACTCCGCGCCCTCCCTATCGAGGGACGAAAGCTCGATGACCGGTGGCAGCGGTGGCAACCAAATGCGGTGGGCCTCCTGGCCACGCGCGGCGGCTTCCTCGCCGGCGGCGCGAACCACCTCGGTAAGCATCGATGTAGATTCGTCCATCACCACCGTGGGCGAATTCTGTGCAGCGGCATCGTCCTGCGCCCAGCCTGTAAAAAGCTCCACCCGGCGCGGCGGGCCTGCGGGGTTGCCGTCCTGGTCCGTGGCCGCGGGCATCCCCGTGTTAGTCGCAGCCCGGCGCGCGAGCGGCCCAGACACGTAGGAGGCCTGAAACCGGGTGAGATCCTCGGCATCGGATTTCAGGTAGCCTGCGCCGGGTTGGCCGGGAAGGTGGTAGGCATCGGTCATGCCAAGGACCTGGCGGGATTCGGCGGAGGAAAAGGTTTTCAGGCCGATTCTGTAGGACAAGTGGGAGTCCAGCCCCCGCAAGCGCCCTTCCTCGAGCCTTTGGGAGGCCAAAAGCAGGTGCACGTGGAGGCTGCGCCCCAAGCGCCCCACGGCAACGAAGAGCTCGGCGAAGTCCGGGTGCTGGCCCAAGAGTTCAGAGAATTCGTCCACGACGATGACCAGCGCCGGCAAGGGGCCGTAGTCCCGCACGGCATCCGCAGAGGCGTTGTACTCGCCCACATTGGCAAAGTTTCCCGCGGTGCGCAGGAGTTCTTGGCGGCGGTTCATCTCCCCGGAAATGGCGTCATACATGCGCTCTACCAGGGTGGATTCCTCTTCAAGGTTGGTAATGACCGCGGAGGTATGCGGCAGGCGATCACAGCCTAAAAACGTTGCACCACCCTTGAAATCCACCAACACCAGGTTGAGTTCATCCGGGCTATGCGTGGCGGCAAGCGCGGTGACCAGGGTGCGCAGGAGCTCAGATTTACCAGAACCTGGGTTATAGGTACGATACAGTAACCCCGTCCACGGGCAGTGGACGAAATACTGCGCGTGGTAGACATACTGATTGATGTAGGGCTTAGGGGCTTACTTTTAACCCTGGGATAGGAAAACCGAAAACTTAAAATATTTTATGTACCGAAGTTTCTAAATTTTCCTGATTTGGTATGGAGAGCCGAAACCCAAGCCCTCAAAGCCTCCCCGATACACTCGAGGCTTCCGACATCGACAGGTGCAGCGTGCTACCAAGATTGATATTGTGACCCGACCCCCACACACAAACAACTTGACACGCTCCACGCATACACGCAGCTTCTTCGCAAAATCGCCGAGCCGCTCTGCGTCGTCATCGACGTCGGACAAGGCGCACTCACCGCGATTAAAGCCTGCTGGCCAAACGCGATGATTCAGCGTTGTCTCGTCCATGCGCAACGCGTCATCCGCCGCTACACCACCTCACGGCCGCGCACCGACGCCGGCAAAACCATCTACGCACTGGCGCTGAAACTAACCCGTGTCACCACACTCGAACAGGCACGGGAGTGGACGCTACGTCTGCACGACTTCGGTCAGGTATTCAAAACATTCCTCAACGAGAAGACACCCGTGCCAAAGGAACGCCGAACACTCAATAACCAGTGGGAATGGACTCATCTGCGAATACGCAAAGCCTACAACTCACTGCTGCACCTATCGCGCAACAATTGGTTGTTTACTTACCTTAAGCCACCACCGAATGTGCCTGATCCTAAGCGCTGGGCTTCAACGACAAACAGTCTTGAAGGCGGCATAAACGCCCAGCTCAAACGCATCGCCGATGCGCACCGAGGCAGGTCAGGGGAACGCCAACGAAAAATGCTCGAGTGGTACCTCCACACCAAAAAGCAACTGCCTGACGATCCGCTAAATTGAGGTTACCCTCGTTTAGTGGACACCCTATTAGTACGGATCTTGTGTCCGTAGGAGAGGATGTTCATTGTGAGTTCGTCAAGGAAGAAGTACACCCCGGAGTACCGGCAGGAG